>CAIYSH010000101.1 GCA_903928755.1 uncultured Alphaproteobacteria bacterium
CCTTGGTCTGGAATTCGGGCAACTTGAAGACTCCGCCTTCATCGCGCTGACCGGCCCCTATGATGACGAAACTGAAACGCCGGAAGACTATCGCGACCGCTTTGAGGTCGCCGTCGGCCGGGGCATGCCTATGATCTGCGCCAATCCCGACATTGTCGTCCAGCGCGGCGACAAGCTGATCTATTGCGGCGGTGCCCTGGCGCAACTCTACGAACAGATGGGCGGCGAGGTCTTCATGGCCGGCAAGCCCCACGCCCCGATCTATGACCTGTGCCTTGCAGAAGCCGCACGCCTGCTGGGTCGCCCGGTGGACCGCAGCCGGGTCCTCTGCATCGGCGACGGCCTGCCCACCGACATCAAAGGGGCCAATGAGCAGCGCCTGGACGTGCTTTTCATCGCCAGCGGCATCCACGGCGGTGAGACGCTGGGCCCTGACGGGCTCAATCTGGAGGCCGTGAATGGCCTGTTGAAACAGGCCGGCGCACACGCCACCTACGCCATGGCCGATCTGGCCTGGTAGGTCTGTAGCGTCAGGCCGTGCCAGACGTTATGAAGCAGCACAGATTTCGGGGGTGACCGTGCAGGGATTGTTTTTCGAAGATCTGAGCCTGGGCCAGAGTGCCGAGATGACCCGGATCGTCACGGCCTCGGACATCGAGGCCTTCGCAGCCGTCTCCGGCGACGTCAATCCGGTGCACCTTGACGAAGCCTATGCCCGGACGACCCCCTTTCAGGGCCGCATAGCCCACGGCATGCTGTCAGGTGCCTATATCTCTGCCGTCATCGGAACCAGATTGCCCGGGCCCGGAGCCATCTATCTTTCGCAGAGCCTGAAGTTCCGTCGCCCGGTCAAGATCGGTGACGCCGTGGTTGCCACGGTCACGGTCTCGGCCCTGGATGAGCGCCGCGGTCATGTGACCTTCGCCACCATCTGCCAGGTGGCCGGCAAGACCGTTGTCGAAGGCGAGGCCGTCATCATGACCCCCCGGCGGACACCTGCGGAAGGCCTCTGACTCCATGCGGATTGTCCGGAGCTGGAAGGGACTCGCCGACGCCGACCGGGGCGCATCGGTTGCCCTTGGCAATTTTGACGGGGTTCACAGGGGCCATCAGACCGTGATTGCCCTGGCCAATGAAGCCTCGAAGGCCACCGGCGCGCCTCTGGGCGTCATCAGCTTCGATCCCCATCCCCGACGGATCTTCCAGCCGGACGCCCCGGCCTTCCGGCTCATGAACCTGGACCAGCAGGCCAGGGCCCTGGCTGATCTCGGCGTGGACATCTTCTACATCCTGCCCTTCGACAGCCAGATGGAGCACCTTACCGACCGCGCGTTTGCTCACGAGGTCTTACATGGCGGCCTGGGCGTCCGTCATGTCAGCGTCGGCTTCGACATCTCGTTCGGCAAGGGGCGCACCGGCAGTCCCCAGACCATGACCGACTATGGGGTCGAGCTGGGTTTCGGGGTCTCGATCGCTCCGCCCGCAGGCCCCGTAGGCTCCAAATATTCGTCGACCTCCATCCGGACGGCGCTCCGCGAAGGGCGTCCCCATGATGCGGCTGACATCCTTGGTCGCCCCTTTGCCATCCGGGGGCCCGTCGAGCGGGGACGGCAACTGGGCCGCACGATCGGCTTCCCGACGGCCAATGTCGCCCTGGCCGACTATGTCAGCCCAAGGTTCGGCGTCTATGCCACGCGGACCCGACTGCCAGACGGTCGCGAATTCCCGGGCGTCGCCAATATCGGCGTCAATCCCACCATAGAGGGCGAGATCGCTCCCCGTCTCGAGGTCTGGCTCTTCGACTTCGACGAAGACATCTATGATCAGGTCATCGAAACCGACCTGGTGGCCTTCCTCAGGGATGAGGCCAGGTTCGATGGTCTTGAGACCATGACGGCGCAGATTCACCGGGATGCGGATGAGGCACGGGGCCTGCTGCTGAAGTCGTCCTGATCAGACACGGACCACAGGGGCTTGGGTTCAGGCCCGGCCTCTGCTATTGCCCCGGCATGATTTTGGTTCGGACAGGTCAGCGAATTCGTCGCCCGGTGTGACGCCGTGGGACATTGTTCCAGCGCATGCCGGGTTTGCCACACCCCCTTCTCCGAGACCGGTTGGAAAGTCCCATGACCGACGACGCTGAAAAGCCCTCTCGCGATTACCGCGAAACCGTATTTCTTCCCGACACCCCCTTCCCCATGCGCGCAGGTCTGCCGCAGAAGGAGCCCGAGACCCTGGCCCGCTGGGAGGCGGCAGATCTCTACAACACCCTCCGCAAGGACCGGCAGGGCCGCGGCGCACCGCTTTTCGTCCTGCACGATGGTCCACCCTATGCCAACGGGGCCATCCACATCGGCCACGCCCTCCAGAAAACCCTGAAGGACTTTGTCGTCCGCTCGCGGTTCGCCCTGGGCTATGACGTGGACTATGTCCCCGGCTGGGACTGTCACGGCCTGCCCATCGAGTGGAAGATCGAAGAAGAGCTGAGGGCCAAGGGCCGCCGCAAGGACGAGGTCTCAAAGGCCGAATTCCGGTCCCTGTGCCGCACCTATGCCGAACACTGGATCGGCGTACAGATGGGGGGCTTCAAGCGCCTGGGCATTCTGGGCGACTGGGCCAACCGCTATGCGACCATGGACTATGGCAGCGAGGCCACCATCGTCGCCGAGTTCCACAGGTTCATGATGAGCGGCCAGCTCTATCGTGGCTCCAAGCCCGTCATGTGGAGCCCGGTGGAGCGCACGGCCCTGGCCGATGCCGAAGTGGAATATCACGACCACAACAGCCCGACCGTCTGGGTGAAGTTCCCGGTTGTCGAAGGTCCGAACGAGGCCAGTGTCGTCATCTGGACCACCACCCCCTGGACCATCCCGGCCAACCGGGCGATCAGCTTCTCGGAAAAGATCAGCTATGGCCTCTATGAGGTCTCCGCCATGGAAACGGGCCTCGAGTTCGAACCCTGGGCCAAGGCGGGCGACCGCCTGATCGTCGCCGACAAGCTGGCCGACGATGTGGCGAAGTCGGCGAAGATCACCGCCTGGACCCGCCTGGACGCCGTTGATCCCGCCGGCATGGTCTGCGCCCATCCTCTGGCCAGCTTTGATCCCTATTACGGCTTCAAGGTTCCCCTGCTGGAGGGCGACCATGTGACGGATGACGCCGGCACGGGCTTTGTCCACACCGCGCCCGGCCACGGCCAGGACGACTATCTGATCTGGCTGAAGCGCCGGGCGGATCTGGAAGCCCTGGGCATTGACCCAACCATCCCCGAAACCGTCGATCCGGACGGTGCCTATTATCCCCATGTCGAACTGTTCGCCGGCCTCAAGGTGCTGGAGACGGAGGGCAAGAAGTCCGGCAAGTTCGGCCCCGCCAATCCAGCGGTAATGGACAAGCTGATTGAGGCCGGAAACCTGCTGGCCCGGGGACGGACCGAGCATTCCTACCCGCACTCCTGGCGGTCCAAGGCACCGGTGATCTTCCGCAATACCCCCCAGTGGTTCATCCGGATGGATCAGCCCATCGATACCCCTGTGCACGGCGGCAAGACCCTGCGCGAAACCGCCCTGGCGGCCATTGCAGCGACCGCCTTTCACCCGGAGGGCGGGCGCAACCGCATCCGCTCCATGGTGGAGAGCCGCCCGGACTGGCTGATCAGCCGTCAGAGGGCATGGGGTGCCCCGCTCGCCATGTTCGTTGACAGGACCACCGGCCAGCCCCTGCTGGACAAGGCCGTCAATGACCGGATCATCGACCTGATCGCCCGGGAAGGTGCCGACGCCTGGTTCGCCCGGCCCGTTACCGATTTCCTCGGGGACCACGACCCCGAAGCCTATGAGAAGATCGAGGACATTCTCGACGTCTGGTTCGACTCCGGCTCGACCCACGCCTTCACCCTGGAAGGCCGCGAGCATACCCGCTGGCCCGCAGACCTTTATCTGGAAGGTTCAGACCAGCATCGCGGCTGGTTCCAGTCCAGCCTGCTGGAAAGCTCCGGCACCCGTGGCCGCGCGCCCTATGACGCTGTCCTGACCCATGGCTTCACCATGGACGAGAATGGCGAGAAAATGTCCAAATCCAAGGGCAATGTCCTGGATCCGGCGACGGTCATCAAGGAGAGTGGTGCCGAGATCATCCGTCTGTGGGTAGCCATGGTCGACTATTCCGACGATCAGCGGATCGGCAAGACCATCCTCAACACCACCACCGATGCCTATCGCAAGCTGCGCAATACGGTGCGGTACCTGCTGGGGGCCCTGGCCGGGTTTGAGCCCTCCGAGAAGGTCGCCCTGGAGGACATGCCACCCCTGGAGCGGTTCATCCTGCATCGCCTGCATGAACTGGATGGTCAGGTCCGTACGGCCTATGACGCCTTCCTGTTCCAGGATGTCATCCGTCCTGTGATGGAATTCTGCCAGGTAGAGCTGTCCTCCCTGTTCTTCGACATCCGGCGGGATACGCTTTATTGCGAACAGCCGACCTCGCTGAAGCGCCGGGCGGCCCGGACGGTGATGGATGCCGTCTTCGAGCGCTTGACCCTCTGGCTCTCACCACTGATCCCCTTCACCATGGAGGAGGCCTGGACCACGCGCTTTCCGGAGGCCGGGTCGAACTCGCTGCGGGTCTTCCCGGAAACCCCGGCCAGCTGGGCCAATCCTGACGAGGCCGAGCGTTGGGCGAAGATCCAGACCGTCACATCCGTCGTGACCGGGGCCCTGGAAGTCGAACGCCGGGAAAAGCGGATGGGTGCCGCCCTGGAAGCAGCGCCCCGGGTGCATATCGCCCAGCCTGACCTGGTGGCAGCCTTTGACGGCCTTGACGCCGCCGAGGTCTTCCGCACCAGCCAGGCCACTCTGATCGCCGGCGAGGGTCCACTAGATGCTTTCCGCCTGAACGAGTCGCCGGGCATCGCCGTTGAGCCCCTGCGGGCTGAAGGCCGCAAATGTGCCAGGTCCTGGCGCATCCTGCCGGAGGTTGGCCAGGATAGCCGTTATCCGGACCTGTCCCTCCGGGATGCCGAAGCTGTCGCCGCCTGGGACGCCGGACATGGCTAGACCTGCGCCTTTCAGCCAGGCTGGCGGATTGGGCTTTCTGCTGGCCGCGGGAATTCTGGCAGCGGATCAGGTGACCAAGATCCTGTTCCTGAAACTTGGCCTGCTGGAAGGGGTATCGATGCCCCTGATCGGGCCTTTCAAACTGACCATGGTCTGGAACCAGGGTATCAGCTTCAGCCTCCTGACGGCCCAGAACGATCTGGCCCGCTGGGCCCTGACCCTGTTCGCCATGGCTGTCGCTGCCTTTCTGGGATCCATGCTGCGCAAGGCGGATCGTCACCTTCTGGCCATCGGTCTGGGCCTGGTCATGGGCGGTGCCATCGGCAATGCCATTGACCGGATGCGGTATGGTGCGGTGGTGGACTTCTTTGATGCCACGAGCTTGATGTTTCCATGGATTTTCAACCTGGCCGATAGCGCCATCAGTGTTGGCGTTGGCTTCCTCCTGCTGGATTCCCTGCTCCACAAACCCGACATGCCAGACGCTGCCTGACGTCCTGTTCGAAAGCGTTGGCGTCGGCTCTGGATTGCGCTATCCCATCACCATCCCGGCCGGGGGCGGTCAAACGGAGCTGTTGCGTTCATGCGTCTGAACCAAATGATCATCGCCACCGCCTTGATGGGCGCAATAGGCCTTACCGGCTGTGCCTCGGGCAAACAGGCCCTGGGTATGTCCAAGGTCGTCCCGGATGAATTCCGCGTCGTCTCCAAGGCACCGCTTGTGGTGCCGCCAGACTATGCCCTGCGTCCGCCGGCCCCCGGCGAGCCCCGTCCCCAGGAACTCCAGCCGGAAAGCGCGGCGCGCACCGCCCTGATGGGCCGTCGTCAGTCCGAGGACCGCTCGGGCGGCGAAGCCCTGCTGGTCACCAAGGCCGGTGCCGACAAGGCCGATCCGCTGATCCGGTTCGTGGTTGATGATGAGAATGGCGACATCGCCCACAAGGACAAATCCTTCTCCGACAAGGTCATGTTCTGGAAGAAGGGCGAGGCTGCGCCCATGGTTTCCGCCTCGGCCGGCGATAATGTGCCGGCCCCGCTGGATCCCGCCGCCGAGGCGACCCGGATCAAGGCCCTGATCGGCGACAAGCCCGTGGTCATTGCCCGGGAAAAGGCAACGCGGCTCAAGCTGCCGGGCCTCTAGAGCCGGGATCAGTCTTCACCCGGGGTCTTCACGGTTAAACCTGCGGACCTCAGACGGTCGAGCACGCCCCCCTGTGAAAGCAGGGGACGCAACTGCACAACAGCAATGGCGTGGCCAGGGATCTTCAGGGCAGCTGTGATGTCGGCAACCATGTCCCCCTTCACCCGGGCATCAAAGGCAAGGGCACCCGGCGTCGCAGCCAGGCATCGCTCATAGGTGCGCTCGGCCGTCAGGGCGTTGAGCACATCGCCCTCTGCCCAGGCCCTGGATGCCGCGAGAACACCGCCAGGCCCCTCTTCAATGTCCTGCATGGCGTCCTCCAGGCAGGTCTGTCCGGCGGCCTGAGAGGTCCGTGCGATCTGCGACAGCAGGGGACCAAGATCGTAGGACCGCTGCACCACCCGCACATGGCTGCGTTTGGTCAGATAGGTGATCAGCTTGGTAGGGTCAGTCGTGGTGAGGCTGGCCTTGTCGCGATAGTCATTTATCAGGGTCAGGCCCGCCGCCAGGGGGTGACGGATCCTGTAGTGGTCCGCAGTCTGACCGACACGGGTTCTCACGGCGACGAATCGCGCCCGGGTCGTGGCATCCAGGCTGTCCTCGAAAGGTTTGCCGGATCTGAGGCGCAGATAGCCGAGGGCCGCGCCTGGTGCGCCAGCCAAATGCACCTTGAGGCCATTGAACGGCAGGATAACCTGGGAGGCCCCAACCAGCCGCTTGTCAAAGATGACGGTGTTCCAGACCTGATGCCGCGGGGCGATCGACGGGGTTCCCAGGACATAGACCGTCGTGTCGCCATCACTGACCCGCCACCAGGCCGGTCCCGGCAGGCGGGCCGTCACCACCAGTTCATCCACCAGGGTAGCATCAGGATCGACAGGCTGAAGGTCTACCTGTGCCTGGACGCCGGAAGTCAGGGTCATGGCCAGGGCAAAGCAGGCCGAGATTACCATACGTGTCATGGGTCACCTTCTGATCTGACGCGTCCGCCACCTGGAATCGTCCTATAGTGCTGGCAAAGTCGGACACACCATGCCCATTCGTCGCCTTCCACCCGAAACCGTCAATCGCATCGCCGCAGGCGAGGTGGTGGAACGGCCTGCCAGCGCGGTCAAGGAACTGGTGGAAAACGCCCTGGACGCCGGGGCGCGGCATGTGGAAATCCAGGCGGATGGGGGCGGCCTGTCGCGCATACTGGTTGCCGATGATGGCGCAGGCCTGGGACCGGAAGACCTGCCCCTGGCTGTGGAGCGCCACGCCACCTCCAAGCTCGGCCCTGACGCAGCGGGTGACTATGACCTGCTCAACATCTTCACCCTGGGATTTCGCGGCGAGGCCCTGCCCTCCATCGGGTCCGTTGCCAGGCTCAGCATGACATCCAGGGCCCGGGGCGCGACCGATGCCTTCATGATCCAGGTAGAGGGCGGGGCAGTCTCAAAGGTTGCCCCCGCAGCCTTTCCAGGCCCCCACGGAGCCCGGGTCGAAGTGCGGGACCTGTTCTATGCCACCCCTGCCCGGCTGAAGTTCATGAAGTCCGAACGGACCGAGTCCCAGGCCATTGTCGAAGAGATCAAACGACAGGCCATGGCCCATGAGGATGTGGCCTTCAGTCTCGACATTGATGGCCGCCGCACCCTGCGCCTGCCTGCAGAGGCCAGGGGCCCTGACGGACGCCTTGCCCGGCTCTCGGCCATTATGGGTCGCGAATTTTCGGAAAATGCCCTGGCCGTTGATTATGTCCGGGACGGGATCGCCCTGTCGGGCTTTGCGGGCCTGCCGACCCTCAATCGCGGAAACGCCGCCCACCAGTACCTCTTCGTCAATGGCCGACCGGTGCGCGACCGTTTGTTGCAAGGGGCCCTGCGCGGGGCCTATGCCGATTTCCTGGCCCGGGACCGGCATCCCCTGGTCGCCATCTATCTCGATCTCGATCCCACACAGGTGGACGTCAATGTGCACCCGGCCAAGGCGGAGGTGCGGTTCCGGGATCCGGCCCTGGTCAGGGGACTGATCGTCGGCGGCCTGCGTCATACCCTTGCTGGTGCCGGACACCGGGCCTCGACCTCGGTGGCAGACGACGTCCTGTCCCATGCGAGACCCGGATTTGGATTCGTCACCCAGGGCCCATCGCCTCAGGGGTTTTCGGCCTACGCCATGGGTGGCTGGCAGCCCGTGGGAGCCCGGGGGCGCGCGCCCGACCTCCCGGGCCTGAGCGACGTCTCGGCGCGGGCGGAGCCTGCCTCCGGCGGCTTTGCCGAGGTCGGTGCGCCAACACCCTTTGATCCCGTCGACTTCCCTCTGGGTGCCGCCCGGGCCCAGGTCCACGAGACCTATATCGTCGCCCAGACCAGGGACGGCATGATCCTGGTGGACCAGCACGCCGCCCATGAGCGCCTGGTCTATGAACGCATGAAGGTCGAGATGGCCCGGGGCGGGGTGACCCGTCAGGTCCTGCTGTTGCCCGAAGTGGTCGAACTCGATCCCGCAGACGCCGAGCGTGTCGCCGACCGGGCCGACGAACTGGCTGCCCTGGGGCTGATCATTGAACCCTTTGGTCCTGGTGCCCTGCTGGTGCGCGAGACCCCGGCCCTGCTCGGCGAGACCGACGTCCGGGGTCTGGTCAGGGACATTGCAGATGACCTGGCTGAGAACGGTCAGGCCCTGGCCCTGAAGGAGCGCCTCGAAGACGTCTGCTCAACCATGGCCTGTCATGGCTCGGTCCGAGCCGGTCGGCGGCTGACGGCAACCGAAATGAACGCCCTGCTGAGGGAGATGGAGGCCACCCCCCACTCTGGCCAGTGCAATCACGGCCGCCCGACCTATGTGGAGCTCAAGCTCGCTGACATCGAGCGGCTGTTTGGCCGCCGCTAGGTCAGGGACGTCTCCGCAAAGGCCATCATGGCCAGACCCAGATATTCCGTCAGACCTTCCGCCCGTCCCTCGTACCGTGCCCGGAACTCGGGGTGGTCTGCATAGAGCCCTGCCAGCCCGATAAAGGCCTCACGGTTCGGCGGGCGCTTCCAGGCCCGGGCGACCCAGGCGTGCAGCCGGCCGGCTATGGCGCGCGACGCCTCTGAGTCGGCGGGCAGTCCCTGGGCCAGGGCGACTGCCATATCGGCTTCGATCTGGTCCACCTCGGTCCGGGCAGCATCGTAGTCTGACGGACGCCAGTCCTTCATCCTGGCTTTGGAGCCCTCGATTTCGGCCTTCACCCCTTCCCCATAGCGAGTCTCAAGCCAGGCCTCGTGCTGGACCTGCTTTTTGGAGTCGAAGCCCCGATAAAGATCCTTATCCTTCACTTCCGCGTCTCCTTTGAGTTGGGCGAGGGTACGGTCCACGGTTTCCAGCAGCACCTGATATCGTCGGGCTTCCCCTGCCAGATGGTCCCGGTGAGCCTGCAGTGTTGATCCGGGATCATAGGCCGGATCGTCCAGGATCCTGCCGATCGCGCTCAGGGACAGGCCCATTTCACGATGCAGCAATATCTGCTGCAGGCGCAGCAGGGCCTGACGGCCGTAATACCGATAGCCATTTTCACCCACATGATCGGGCTTGAGCAGGCCGATGTCATCATAGTGATGCAGGGCCCGGACGGAGACGCCGGACATCCGGGAGGTCTCGCTGACAGTATGGAAGGTCAAGGCCAACCTCGCTTGTTAACGAGACATGACCATCAGGGCTCACACAGGGTGAGGGTCAAGGGCGATAGACCAGAAAATGCACCCGGGCGACGCCATAGTCGCGGACATCCAGAGCCTCAAAGCCAGCCACCTGAAAGTCCGGCTCTGAAACCCCGCGCTCGAAGACGATCACTGCCTCGGGCTCCAGCCAGTTGCCATCAGCCAGGCCTCGCAGGGCCTTCTCGCCCAAACCCTTCGCATAGGGCGGATCCAGGAAGGCAATGTTGAAGACTGGCCCGTCTGCCGCAGGCTTGGGCCCCAGATTGGTTGCGTCACGGCGATGGACCCGGGTCTGACCGAAGAGACTGAAGGCGTCGACATTCTCGCGTATGGCACCCCGGGCATTCTCGTCGGTTTCCACGAATAGGCAGAAGGCGGCACCACGTGAAATGGCTTCAAGACCCAGGGCGCCGGAGCCGGCAAATACGTCCAGAACCCGCGCGCCGGCGAGGTCTGGTCCCCAGGCCGCGTGCTCGAGAATATTGAAAATAGCCTGCCGAGCCCGGTCGGAGGTCGGGCGGGTCGCCTGACCCTCAGGGGTGGAAAGGGCCTTGCCCTTCAGGGTGCCTGAAACAATGCGCATGCCAGAACTCGTGATTGACCGATCAGCGGCGCTTGGGACCGCCCTTCGGCGGTGGACCTGAGCGACGGGCAGGTGCGCCCTTTGCCGACGCTGCTTGAGCCGGTCTGGCACCCTGGGCCCTGGACGCCGCGGGTCGCGCCGGAGCTGATCCGGTGCCCTTTGGACCCTCACCCGTTCGGTTCCGGCCGATGACCGCAGGACCAGGTTTGGAGGGGCGGGATTTGGTCGGATGGCCGGTCTTGGGTTTGGCCTTGGCCCAGCCGGCCTTGTATTCCTTCTTGACCGGAACGGCCGGAAGGGAAGGATCGCGCAGGGATACGGTCCTGGCGCCAGGCCCGACCCTTCGCTGCGAACCCGCAGGCAGGGGGGCCGACCTCCACTGGGTCTTGTCGCCAAGTGGCAGGTTTTCAGGATCGATATAGGCCGACAACTGTTCGCGGATGACCCGGGGCCCGACCTCTTCGACGGCACCGACCGGCAGTGTGGACAGGGCGTAGGGGCCATAGGACAACCGGATCAGGCGATTGACCTTCAGGCCCAGGGATTCGAGCACCCGACGGACTTCGCGGTTCTTGCCCTCGGCCAGGGTCAGGGTAATCCAGAGGTTCGACCCGCTCGGGCCGTCCTTGGCCTTGTCGAGAATGGCTTCAATGGCACCATAGCGGACACCCTCAATGGTCACCCCGTCCTTCAGCCTGTCCAGGCGCTCCTGGGTGACCCGGCCATGGGCGCGGGCGCGATAGCGGCGGATAAGGGCCGTGGCCGGTAGTTCCAGAGCGCGGGCCAGCCCCCCGTCATTGGTCAGCAGCAACAGGCCCTCGGTATTGAGGTCGAGACGGCCGATGGAGATCAGACGGGGCAGACCTGGCGGCAGGGCGTCAAATACCGTCGGCCGACCCTGGGGATCGCTGTGGCTTGTCACCAGACCTACGGGCTTGTGATAGCGGAAAAGCCGGGTCGGCTCGGCATCGGCGACGACTTCGCCGTCCAGGGTGACAATGTCATTGGGCCCGACCTTGACCGCCGGGCTGGTCAGGACACGGCCGTTTAGGGCCACGCGGCCGGCTTCAATCAGGCGCTCAACCTCGCGACGTGAAGCCACGCCAGCCCGCGCAAGGGCCTTGGCAATGCGTTCGCCGCCAGCTTCAGGGGATTGACCCGAAGGCGCGTCAGGGGTTCGTAGGGGATCGTGGACCATGATCAACTCACCATGCGCATCGCCCTGCAAGCGGCGCAAGACGCCGCAGAAAAAGGCGAGGCACCAATCGGGGCCGTCGTGGTCGATCCGACCACAGGCGAAGTGGTCTCTATAGGGGCAAATCGGCCAATCACCGACCACGATCCTACCGCCCATGCAGAAATTATCGCCCTGCGGGAAGCCGCCAGGAAACGGGGCAATTACCGGCTGACCGACCTGACCCTGTTCGTAACCCTCGAGCCCTGCGCCATGTGCGCCGGGGCCATCAGCCATGCAAGGATCGGCCGCCTGGTGTTCGGTGCTGAAGATCGAAAGGGCGGGGCCGTGGTCAATGGTCCGAAGTTTTTCGAACAGGCCACCTGTCATTGGCGCCCGACTGTTGAGGGCGGGGTCCTGGCGGAAGAAAGCTCAAGCCTGCTGAAGGCTTTCTTCCGCGTCCGCCGAAGGCCGTCCTAAACCAGGGTCCGCTTGTAAAGGGCCAGAAGTTCGCCCCAGGCTTTTTCCGCCGCGACCTGATTGTAGATGGCCGAGCCTGGCACGCACCAGCCATGCAGAGCGTCCGAATAGACTTCGATTTTTGCCACGCCATTGGCTGCAGCGAAGGCGGTCTTGAGCGTGTCCTTCGCCGTTGGCTGGGCCCTGTCGTCATTGGAGGCTATGCCGAAATAGAACTGGGCCTTGAGCTTGGGGACCAGCAGGTGTGGGCTGTCGGCCTTGTCGGTTACCAGGCCACCCCCATGGAAGGAGCCGCCAGCACCGATCCGCGACGGCAGGGCAGCGGCCGTCTGCAGGGTCATGGGGCCGCCCATGCAATAACCCTGCACGCCGGCCTTCACTTTCTTGTTGGTGACCTTCTGCCCGTCCAGAAAGTCGAGGAAGACGACAGAATCCCGGGTAACGGCCTCGGGGGTCAGAGGGGCCCTGATGACGGCCAGCCTCGCGCGGTCATCCGCATTCCCGAAATCAAAGGGTCCGGTGAAGACCGGGGCCGGC
>CAIYSH010000102.1 GCA_903928755.1 uncultured Alphaproteobacteria bacterium
CGGTGAGAACATCTATCCGGCCGAGGTCGAGAATGCCCTGATGTCCCATGCCGCCGTCGCCGACGCCGCCGTGATCGGTGTGCCGGACGACCGATGGGGCGAGGCGGTCAAGGCCATCGTCGTCCTGCGACCGGGTGCCGAGCTGGATGCCGCCGGGATCATCAGCCATTGCCGGACCCTGATCGCCGGCTTCAAGGCTCCGAAAACCGTCGAGACAATTGCCGTCCTGCCACGAAATCCGTCGGGCAAGGTCCTGCGCCGGGAGCTTCGTGCCCCCTACTGGCAGGGTCGGACCCGTCAGGTCGGCTGATCCCATTTCCGTATGAAAGACTGACCATGGACCCCCACTTCAAAACCCTGATGGACGCCCAGGCGGCCGCATCTGCCGGTCAGGAAGCACCACCCCTTGACGCCATTCCGGCGGACATGGTCCGGGCTGGCTACCGCATGGAGCGGACAGGCCAGAACCAGAATGCGCCCAAGGATGTCGAGGTCCGCGACCTGCAGGTTGATGGCGCTGACGGCCCGATCGGTGCCCGGCTCTACACGCCAAGGGATGCAGCTGCCATTACGCCGGGTCTGGTCTATTTCCACGGCGGCGGGTTCGTGATCGGCGACCTTGAGACCCATGATGGCCATTGCCGACGGCTGGCCGCCTATTCCGGCTTCCGCGTCCTGGCCATCGACTACCGACTGGCACCCGAGCATCCCTTCCCGGCCAGCCATGATGACAGTCTGGCGGCAACCAGGTGGGCCTTCGACCATGCTGCCGAGATCGGCTTTGACCCCAAGCGCATAGCGGTCGGCGGCTGTTCGGCGGGGGGTAATCTGGCGGCCTCGATCTCTATCGACCTGAAGAATGACCCCCAGCGCCGCCTGGCCTGGCAGATGCTGCTCTATCCCTTCATCTGCCCTGATGAGGACACTCCGTCCCGTCGGGCCCTGGATGGGCCGCTGCTGACAAAGGCGGCCATTGCCTGGTTCGTGAAGAACCTTGCCGCGGAAGGCCATCCCCAGGCGGCACGGGCCATACTGGGTGCCGGGGCTGATGTCTCAGGCACACCTGCGGCCCACATTGTCACCGGCGGGTATGATCCCCTGCAGGATGAAGGTCGTGACTATGCAGACCGGCTGGCCGCGGCTGGGATTGCCGTCGAGCACGTTCATTACGCCGACCTGATCCACGACTTCTACATCATGGGCGATGTGTCGCCTGCGGTGGAAGACGCGGCCCGGGATCTGGCGGCAGCCATGCAGAAGGCTCTGGCCTAGTCTTCGTCCGGGATGTGACGGCCCTGGCTGCGGTGCAGGATGGCCATACCCGTCAGGGCTGAAAGCAAAGACCCGGCGACGACCCCCATGCGCACCTGACTCTGGAGCACATCGGGCCCGAAGGCCAGGGCACCGATATAGAGGCTCATGGTGAAGCCGACGCCGCACAGGACGCTGACGCCATAGATGTCCAGCCATCTGGCACCGGTCGGCCGCCTGCCGAGCTTGAGGCCTATGGCCAGGGCTGCCGCCCCGAAAACGCCGATCTGTTTGCCGACAAAAAGACCCAGGGCCACTCCTAGGGTCACGGGGCTGAAGACATCATGCAGGGACAGGCCCCGCAAGGAAAAGCCCGCCGCCACAAAGGCGAAGGCTGGCAGGATCAGGAAGGCGACATAGGGATGCAGGCTGTCCATGAAATAATGCAGGACCCCGACCTGGCCCGTTCGGCGGGGCTCCAGCGGTATGGTCATGGCGGCAGCCACACCAACCAGGGATGTGTTGACCCCGCTTTTCAGGGTGAAGGCCCAGGCGACGGCAAACAGCACAGCATAGAAGAAATAGGGCGCATTCCGCCAACGCCCCATCAGGGCCATGATGGCGATGGCTGAAGCTGCACCCGCCAGATCCCAGAAGTTGATATGGGCGGTGAACATCAGGGCAATCAGGGCCACGGCCCCCAGGTCGTCAACAATGGCCAGGGTCAGCAGGAATGTCCGCAGGGATGGAGGCAGACCGGGTGCTGCGATCGCCAGGGCGGCCAGGGCAAAGGCGATGTCGGTGGCCACGGGGGTGGGCCAGCCTGCGGGTATCCCTTGCCCTCCCATGTTGAGGGCCAGATAGACAAGGGCCGGAACGATCATGCCCCCGAGGGCAGCCACGATGGGCAGGGCTAGGCGTC
>CAIYSH010000103.1 GCA_903928755.1 uncultured Alphaproteobacteria bacterium
CCGCCGCCTTGGGCGGGGGGCGCATCGGAACGGGCGGCCGTCGCAGTCGGCGGTGCGGCCGTGGCCGGCGCGGTGGCCGTCGGAGGGGTGGCCGTCTCCTCGACGATGTCGCTCGGTTTGGGCTTGGGGATCTCCGGTGAGGGTTCCGGAGGCTTGGGCTTCGGTTTGGGTTTCTCCGGCGGACGGATGCCGGTGATTTGATAAATCGCCTGCGGCACGAACCCAGCCCGGTGGGCCAAATAGGCCAGACCACCCAAGGCTAGGGCGTGGACGATCATCGAGATGATCAGACTCGAGCGGTCCGTCTTCTTTTTGGCGTTGCGGGCCATGACGGTTCTTTATTTCGCAGCGCCCGCGGTGTCCGTCGCGAGGCCGATCTTGGTCACATTGGCCCGTGTCAGGATGTCGAGAACTTGCACCACCTTCTGGTAGTTCACGTTCTCGTCGCCACGCACCACGACGCTCAAGTCTGGGTTGCTCTTGCGGAAGCGGATGATCTCATCCTCGAGCTTCTTGAGGGTGATGGGCTCGGCGTTAAAGTAGATGTTCCCTGCGGCATCAACCGTGACATTGTTAATGTCCTGTTTTGTTTGGTTCTGCGGCGGCTGCTGTGCGGCCGAGGGCAGGTTGATGTCGATGTCGTTGGTCGAGGGGGCTGTGGTGATGATGAAAATCACCAGGAGCACGAAGGCCAAATCCAGCAATGGGGTGATGTTGAGTTCACCCATCGCATGGTGATGCGATGCGGAATATTTTTTGCGTCCACGACGCCCGGTGGCGGCTGCGCTCATGGGCGATGGGTCGGGTTTTGAGCCGGCTGACCAAAGTTAATGTTCCGCAGCGCGTCGGCGATTTCATCCGCCAGAGCGCGGTTGTCGACGTACTGGTGCTCCAGGTCGGTCATCACCTCGGAGTTGAAGTTATCTAGCTCCTGCGTGATGCCGCGGATGGCGGTAATCATCAAGTTGTAGGCGAACATCGCAGGGATGGCCACGAAGAGACCGACGACCGTGGCGATGAGTGCACCGGCGACACCCGGGGCCATCGCAGTGAGGCTCGCGCTGGCCGCCATGGCGATGCCGGAGAATGTTTCCATCACGCCCCAAACCGTGCCTAGAAGACCAATGAAGGGGCCGCCCGAAACGGCGGTGGTCAGGATGATCATGCCCTTTTCTAGCGACAACGCCTCGGCGCTGACCGCTCGCTCTAGGGCCACTTGAACGGACTGGAAGGACTCGACACTAATGCGCTTCTTGCCTTTTACCGTCACCGGGTTGTTCTCCAAGTGGTACTCCACTTCACCGCAACCGGAGGCGTAGACCTCGAAGGCCGGGGCTCCCGAAAACTCTCGCTTGTCGCGGAAGAGCGCCATCGGATCCTTGGACTCTCGATAGGCGGCCAGGAACTTCCGGCTCATGGCGCGGGCCTTTAAGATTTGACGGCCTTTGGTGATGATCACCGACCAGGAGACCATCGATACCAGGACCAGGGCTGAAATGGTGATCTTGCCTTCAATCGTTGCCTTCTCGAAGGCGAAGGTCAGGGCGTTGGCGAGGATGGGTTGGATCGGGTCCATGATGGATCGGTCTCTTGGAAGGGGATTGCGTCTCTCTCAGGTGAACTGGGCTGGGCCTAGTGCTGTTTGCGATTACTTCGCCGTGGCCCCGGCCGGCGCGTTGGTGCCGAAGAGGCTGGAACCGAAGTTGCCGCGCTCGCCGAAGGATTCGACGGAGCCCTTCTGAATGCGGACGACGAACTCCTTGATGTCACCGACACCCTTGTTGAGGAGGTTGTAGGTCAGGAATTCGACATCGCCTTGCGCGGAAACGGCGTGGGGTCGACCCAAGGTCTTCACGACTTCATCGCGAGACATCCCGAGGGAAATATGGTTGAGCTTGGCCGAGGAGGAGGCGCAGCCGGTCATCCAGGCGGCGGCGGCAACGGCGG
>CAIYSH010000104.1 GCA_903928755.1 uncultured Alphaproteobacteria bacterium
CGGCGCTTGATTTTCAAAACTGGAGAGGAATTTTTCCGGGGGTCAGCGCAGAGCGCAATATGCTCTGCAGCAGGGGCCCTCGCCTCTCCAGCCGTTACCATGACAGGGGCGACGCGGAACGACAACGGGCACTTGAGCGCCAGCCGCCGGAATTTGTCATCCGAACCTTTTCTCTGACCAGCGCCAGACGAACCAGCCCAGGGTGCAGCCTGCCGCCGTGACGAAGGTTCCCCAGGTGATGTCGGCCAGGGTGATGCGGGTCGCCCAGACCTTCAGTGTCGCCTGGTTTGTCAGGTCGTAGGTCGCATAGGCGAAGGCACCCAGCATGGCACCTTTTCCGGCCGCCATCCGCCAGGACCCTGCCCTGCCCGCCGGCACGACGGCCATGACCACCAGGCCGAGTATGTAGACCGCATAGAAGGCAAGGGCCGCAGTCAGGTTGACCTGGTCTGCCATGACCGGGTCAAGGGTCGGACGGTAGAGACCACTGGAATTGTTCAGCCAGATCAGGTCAATCGCGGCAAAGCCGAGGCCTGTTCCAAGATAGGTCAGCAGATATTTCAGCACGGTGAACTCCAACAACTTTGACCGGAGTCATACCTACGTTGCAGACCGGGGAAAGTATGCGGAGAGAATCGTCACAGGCGTCAATTCGCGGGTAGCGCCCAGCGCATGACGGCGCCAGACTTGGTTCCATTAGGTTTGATGGATTGGTTCATGAGTAATTCCCACCCCACCGGACGGGGTGCGGCGTCGGCCGGGTCCATGGAATTTTCCACGGAGTCCAAGGTCGACGCCAAGGCCATGCCACGGGTCCTGCAACGGATCATCGGCCGGGCCCTGCGCTATCCGGGCCTGCTTGCGTTCGCCATTCTCTGCACCCTGGGCTCGTCCCTGGCGAGCCTTGCCCTGCCACGCCTGTTCGGCCGTGCGGTCGATCAGGCCCACCACCTGCTGATGAATGCCGGGACCGCACCGGACGCGGCCCGCAAGGCCCTGTGGATCAGCGCCGGACTGATCATCGCAGCGACCATGCTCCGTGGTCTCCTGACCATGCTGTCAGGATATTATGGAGAATTTGTCAGCCAGAAGGTGGGTTTGGACCTGCGGGTGGAATTCTTCCGGCAACTGCAGAGACTGCCCTTCGGCTTTCATGACCGGATCCATTCCGGCGACCTGATCACCCGGGGCATGCTCGACCTCGAAGGTGCCCGCATGTTCGTGCAGGGCGGGATGATGATGGTCCTGTCCCTGGCCCTTCTGCTGGTGTTTGCCGGCTGGCAGATGCTGCGCACGGACCTGACCATGGGCCTGATCGGCCTGGCCTTCGTTCCCGTCGCCGCTGGGGCCCTGGGCCGGATGGGCTTCCTGCTGCGGGTCACCTGGCTGAAGTTCCAGGAACTGATGGCGATCCTGACCCTGACCATGGAGGAAAACCTGCAGGGGATCCGGGTGGTCCGGGCTTTTGCCGGCAAGACCTTTGAACTGATGAAGTTCGACAGGGCCTCCATCGATGCCCTGCTCTATTCCTTCAACCGCATCACCCTGCGTCTGCGGGCCGTGGCGATCATGCAGGTCAGTTTCAACGCCTCCATGGCCGGAATCATCTGGTATGGGGGCCACAAGGTGGCCTCAGGCACCATGACCGTCGGCACACTGACCTCCTATCTGGGCTATATGTCCCTGCTGCAGGGACCGGTCCGGCAGATTGCCATGATCTTCAACTCGGCGGCACGGGCGACTTCGTCCGGGGGCCGCCTGTTCGAAATTCTCGACCTCGTGCCGGAAATCACCGACCGGCCCGGCGCACCGCCCCTCAAGCCCGCGGTCGGCGTCCTGGCCTTCGAACATGTAGACTTCGGCTATGCCCCGGGCGGCAAGACCATACTGTCGGACATCAGTTTCGAAGTCCGGCCAGGCAGGACCCTGGGCATTGTCGGACCGCCCGGCTCGGGCAAGTCGACCCTGGCCAACCTGATCCCCCGTTTTTACGATGTGACCGGCGGTAAGATTACCATAGACGGCGTCGACATCCGCCATGTGACCCTGGCCTCGCTTCGCGAATTCGTCGGTCTGGTGCAACAGGAGGCCTTCCTGTTCGACTCCTCCATCGGCCACAATATTGCCTATGCCGATCCATGGGCCGAGGAAGACCGGATCGTCGAGGCGGCCCGGGTCGCCCACATCCATGACCATGTTGCGGGTCTGCCCGAAACCTATGAGACCCGGATCGGTGAACGGGGCGTGGCCCTGTCCGGCGGCCAGCGGCAGAGGATGAGCATAGCCCGGGGCGTCGTGCCCGGGCCGGGCATCATGATCTTTGATGACTCCACGGCCGCCATTGACGCGGTCACCGAGCGTCGGGTCCGCGACGCCCTGTCCCGGGCGACAGCGACCAAGGCGACCCTGATCATTGCCCACCGGCTGTCTTCCCTGATGCACGCTGATGAGATCATC
>CAIYSH010000105.1 GCA_903928755.1 uncultured Alphaproteobacteria bacterium
TCGTCGGCCAGGTGGTCGTAAAATCGCGCCTCAATGATAAGGATACGGGTCTTGTCGGCAAGCATAGGTCAGGTCCTGTCAGAGTCAGTGCTTTAGGCGGTTTCACGCCAGCGCGCGAGATACCGCGCAAGCATATCGATCTCCAGATTGACTCGGATCCCCACTGCAAGGCCTCCCAGGGTCGTCACATCCCAGGTATGGGGGATCAGATTGACCCCGAAAACATCATCGTCGATCGTGTTGACCGTCAGCGAGACCCCATCAACGGTGATGGAACCCTTGGCAGCAACAAGCCGGTGCAGCGGCCGCGGGACACGGATGTCAACCCTGTGAGAGCCCCCTTCACTGGCCACTGAGATGACCTCGCCAACGCCATCCACGTGCCCTGATACGATATGGCCGCCCAGTTCATCGCCAACCCTGGCCGCGCGCTCGAGGTTGACCCTGCGACCAACCTGCCAATCCGAAAGCGTGGTCAGAGACAGGGTTTCATTGGAAACTTCAACGGCGAACCAGCCGGGGGCCTTGTCGACTATGGTCAGACAGCAGCCGGCATGGCTCACCGATGCCCCGATGTCCAGAGTGTCAACATCATAGGCGGTTTCAATCTCGAACCGCATATCCCGGTTTGTCTGGGCCACAGCCCGAACCCGGCCAACATCTGTCACGATCCCCGTAAACATCTATATCCTCTCATAACGTTCCCAGGCGTCGTCACCCAGGATCTCGATTCTGGTTCGACGAAAGCGCGGCACCCCTGCCAGGCTTGCCGATTGAAGCAGCCCGACCGCTGGTCTTCCATCCTGCCCGAGCAGTATGGGTGAGCGGAACCACTCTAGTGCATCCACGCGCCCTTCCCGAAGAAAGCTTGCAGCAACCTGACCGCCCCCTTCGAGAAAGAGCCGCCGAAGGCCCAGTCCTGCCAGGGCAGAAACAACATCACCGGGAGCAGGATAGCCCGCCTCGGCAAGCTGCAGAACCACCACCCCGAGATCCGTCAACTCCGATCGGGGCGGTGTGCAGGAAACCACCAAGGTCGGCGTCTCCCTTGCGGACCGGACCAGTCTGGATGTCACGGGCAACCGCTGTCTGGAATCGAGAACGACCCGGAAAGGTTGTTTTCCTGCGTAGTCCTCCATCCTGACCGTCAGTTCAGGGTCGTCAGCCAGTGCGGTCTCTATTCCAATCAGGACCGCATCGTGCTCCGCCCTGAGCCTGTGAACCGCAGACCGGGCCAAAGGCCCCGTGATCCATC
Source organism: uncultured Alphaproteobacteria bacterium (assembly GCA_903928755.1). Taxonomy (GTDB): domain Bacteria; phylum Pseudomonadota; class Alphaproteobacteria; order Caulobacterales; family Caulobacteraceae; genus Phenylobacterium. The sequence continues at coordinate 1,256 of CAIYSH010000105.1, forward strand.
GGCTTTCACCCGAGGCCGTCGCGATCCGGCCGTCCAGTGACGTCGCCAGCTTCAGGGTGAGCTGACTAACGCTCATCCTCTACGCCTTCGTTCAAGCCTTCCTGACCGAGGAAGGTCGCGAACTCACCGGCCTCCCGGAAATCGCGGTAGACCGAGGCGTAACGGACATAGGCGACATCATCGAGGGCCTTGAGCTGCTTCATGACCATTTCGCCGACCACAGAAGACGGCAGCTCGGTTTCGCCAAGGCTTTCCAGCTGACGGACGATGATCGAGATCATACGCTCAATCCGATCCGGTTCGATGGGGCGCTTCCGGGTGGCAATGGCAATGGAACGGGCCAGCTTGTCGCGCTCGAAAGGGGTCCGCCGACCTGATCGCTTCAGGATCGTAAGTTCCCGCAGTTGCACGCGCTCGAACGTCGTAAAACGCCCTTCGCATTCGGGACACATACGTCGACGCCGAATGGCCGCGCCATCCTCTGACGGGCGACTGTCCTTCACCTGACTTTCGGCGTGGCCGCAAAATGGGCACCGCATGATCCAGCCCTCTCAGCCAATCCAGACCCTATTAGAAGGATTAGCTGTAGATCGGGAAGCGTTTCGTCAAGGAGGCGACCTCTGAACGCACCTTGGCCTCAATGGCAGAATTGTCACCGCCCGCTGCGACACCATCGAGAACCTCACCGATCCACTTGCCCACCTGCACGAATTCAGCGGTCCCGAACCCGCGGGTCGTACCTGCAGGCGTCCCGACCCGCAGGCCCGAAGTCTGCATGGGAGGGAGAGGATCGAAGGGAATGCCGTTCTTGTTCGTCGTGATCCCCGCACGCTCCAGGGCGATCTCGGCGTCGGCACCCGAAACCCCCTTGGGCGTCAGGTCTACCAGCATGAGATGGCTGTCGGTCCCGTTTGAGACAATCTTGAAGCCGCAGGTCTGCAGGCTGTCTGCCAGGGCACGGGCGTTTTCGATAACCTGGTGAGCATAGGCCTTGAATTCAGGGCGCAGGGCCTCCCCGAAAGCCACGGCCTTGGCAGCGATGACATGCATGAGCGGACCGCCCTGCAGTCCCGGAAAGACGGCGCTGTCGATTTTCTTGGCCAGCTTCTTGTCATTGGTCAGGATCAGGCCACCGCGGGGACCCCGCAGGGTCTTGTGGGTCGTCGTCGTGACGATGTGTGCATGCGGGAAGGGATTGGGGTAAGCGCCGCCCGCAACCAGACCGGCATAGTGGGCAATGTCGACCATCAGCAGGGCACCGACACTGTCGGCGATCTCACGGAATCGACCGAAATCGATATGACGTGAATAGGCTGATCCCCCGGCAATGACCACTTTTGGCTTTTCCGCCAGGGCCACTTCAGCCGCCTGGTCATAGTCAATAAGGTGGTCCTGCTGTCGCACCGCATAGGCCACTGGCCGGAACCACTTGCCCGACTGGTTGACACTCTTGCCGTGTGTCAGGTGGCCGCCAGCTGCCAGGTCCATGCCCATGAAGGTGTCGCCGGGCTTCATGGTCGCCATGAAGACCGCCTGGTTGGCCTGACTACCTGAGTGCGGCTGTACGTTTGCAAACTCGCAACCGAAAAGTCGCTTTGCCCGCTCAATGGCGATCTCTTCTGCGATGTCAACCACTTCACAGCCGCCATAATAGCGTTTGCCGGGATACCCTTCGGCGTATTTGTTGGTCAGGATCGAGCCTTGGGCCTCGAGCACCGCCCTGGAGACGATATTTTCCGAAGCGATCAGTTCGATCTGGTCCTGCTGACGCACTTTTTCACGCTTCAGGACGTCAAAGATATCGCGGTCAGTATCCTCAACACCCGAACCGAAGAAGGCGTCAGAGACTTTGGCGGTTGCAGCCTGAGTTGTCATGGCAATGAACTTTCGAGAATCGGGGCGCGCTCTGCGCGGGTGTCTAAACCCATCTCAGATGCATACCAAATGCCGGGAAGATGTGCGGAATTAGCGAAACGGCGACCGAGGCGCAACCTTGATCGCCCGGGCACCGACGAAGTCCCGACCCGTTGATGAATTTTGACGCGCTGAGCCGTGCTGAAGCTGCGAAATCCCCAATCAGGCAGCGTAGCCGCCGACCCGCTTGATATTGCAGTGCGCCCAGAGCTTTTCCAGCGCCTCGGCCAGGTCATCCATCATTTCATCCGTATGGGCCGGTGACGGGGTGAACCGCAGGCGTTCGGTGCCGCGGGGCACGGTCGGATAATTGATGGGTTGAACATAGATTCCGTAGTCACTGAGCAGGATATCCGAGATCAACTTGCAGTGCACGGGGTCGCCGACCTCCACCGGAACAATGTGACTGACCGAAGGCATGACCGGAAGACCTGCCTTCAAAAGTCGAGCCTTGAGCCTGGCCGCACGCTCCTGATGTGCCTGGCGAACCTCATCGTGTTCCTTGAGATAGCGGATTGATGCGACCGCACCTGCAGCCAGGGCTGGCGGAATGGAGGTGGTGAAAATGAACCCGTCAGCGAAACTGCGGATCGCATCGACGATGACTGCATCTGCCGCAATATAGCCGCCCATGACGCCAAAGGCCTTGCCGAGGGTGCCCTCGACAATGTCGATGTCGGCCATGACGCCGTCCCGCTCGGCAACACCAGCACCACGCGGGCCATACATGCCCACGGCGTGGACTTCGTCGAGATAGGTCATCGCCCCGTATTTCTTGGCCAGAGCGACCGTTCCGGCCATGTCGGCAATATCGCCATCCATGGAATAGACGCTTTCAAATGCAATGCACTTGGGCGCTGCAGGGTCGGCGGCAGCCAGCAGGTCTTCCAGGTGGCCGAGATCATTGTGGCGGAAAATCTGCCGCAGGCCACGGCCGTTACGAATGCCTGAAATCATCGAATTGTGATTCAGCTCGTCGGAAAACACGATCAGCCCTGGCAGGATCTTGTAGAGCGTCGAGAGCGAAGCGTCGTTCGAGACATAGCCTGAGGTAAACAGCAGGGCGGCCTCCTTCTGATGGAGGTCTGCAAGTTCGCGCTCGAGTTCGACATGATAATGGGTTGTGCCGGAAATATTCCGCGTTCCGCCTGACCCTGCGCCTGCGTCTTCGATCGCCTGGTGCATGGCATCGAGCACAACGGGGTTTTGCCCCTGGCCCAGATAGTCATTGGAACACCACACGACCACGTCGGCCTGCGACCCATCATCCTGGGTCCAGGTCGCCTTGGGGAATTGCCCACGATGGCGCTTCAGGTCGGCAAAAACCCGATAACGCCCCTCCTGGTGAACCCGTTCCAGGGCAACTTCAAACGCGGCCTTGTAATCCATGGCTTTCAACGCCGACTTCGACACCAGAACGCCTGGTCCTTCGCCGGTTCCCTTGCTTGACGGGGCTTATCGCGCCGACCGAGCCGGATGTCTACAATCTGATGGAGACGCTCGGCTACTCCGTAAAATTACTGAGGCTCGACCTGCCCGTCAGATCTCGCCTCGCAGCATCTGCAGAATGGCGGAAAAATCCCGCCCTCCTCCGCCCAACCGGTCATAGAGCGCATAGATGGCTTGGGCCTGCGCCCCGAGGGGTGTGGACGCGCCCGCTTTTGCTGCGGCCTCCTGAGCGAGTTTGAGGTCCTTGAGCATCATGGCCGTCGCAAACCCGCCTTCATAGTTACGGTTGGAAGGCGCTGTGTCCACAAGCCCCGGCCAGGGGGCATAGCTGGTCAGGGACCAGCATTGTCCCGAGGACCTGGACGCGATTTCAAAGAACCTCTCCGGCGCGAGGTCCAGCTTTTCGGCAAGGGCAAAGGCTTCACACACCCCGATCATGGATATGCCCAGCAACATATTGTTGCAGATTTTTGCAGCCTGACCTGCGCCATGTTCGCCGGCCCGGATAGTGACCCGTGACATGGGCGCAAGGGCCTGTTCGATATCTGCGAAGTCCGTTTCGCGGCATCCAACCATGAAGGCCAGGGTTCCGGCCTCGGCACCGGCCGTGCCCCCTGAAACCGGGGCATCGGCAAACCGGAAACCCTTGGACTCTGCCTGACCTGCCACGGCGCGCGCACTCTCCACATCAATTGTCGAGGCATCAATGAGCAAGGCCCCCGGTTCAGCATGCGGAAGAACCTGGTCGGCATAGACGGCCCTGACATGCTGTCCCGCAGGAAGCATGGTGACGATGATCTCGGCGTTCCGCACGGCTTCCGCTGCCGAGGCGGCTCCAACACATCCCTGGCCGACGGCCCTGCTCAAAGCCGCTTCTGACAGATCAAAGGCAAGGACCGTATGCCCGGCTCTTACCTGATTGGCCGCCATGCCGGCACCCATATTACCAAGGCCGATGAAGGCAATCCGGCTCACGGCTCTACCCTCAGGATTTCGGACGCTGGAACTTGTAGATGAACTGATCGGTGTGGCCGCGCAGGGTCGGATCAAAGACCATGCGGGTATGGTCATCCTCCGGATTGGCCAGAACCTGGCTCTCACCGACATAAACGAAGCCGGCAGCTTCCAGCTGGGCCCGGACAAGGGCTGGATCAATCCTGTGAATGGTGTTGGCCGTCTGAACCAGGGGCGCACCAGCCTTGGCGGCATGATCGAGGACGATGAAATAACCACCCGGCTTGAGGGCATAAAAGATCGACCTGTTCGCTACGGCAATGTCTGCCTTGAAACGGGCCAGAAAGAGATCGTGATAGTTCTGCGAGGTCCAGATAACATCGGCCTTGCGGGGCAGAACTATGGCACCGACATTGCCCTCGATCACCTTGATGTTCTCGTTGCCGGCTTCGGCGGCGACGGCAAGGATCGGGTTCGGTTTGGTCGCGTTCGGCGCGGGCGCATTGATGACGGCAAAAACCGTGCCCTTGGGTCCGACGGTCCTGGCAAAAAGTCTTGTGAAATATCCACCACCGGGCAGGAAGTCCGCGACAGTCTGGCCGGGCTTAACACCTGCAAACTCGAGCATGTCTGCCGGCTTGCGATCTGCATCCCGCTTGACGTCCGCTTCAGGACGTCCCTTGTCGGCTATGGCAGCGACAACCGCACTGGACGGTTTGGCCTGGGCCGCCGGGGACGTCATGACAAGGCCAGCAACGAGGGCCAGAACCAGTCTCTTTCTCATCGAACTTCTCCGCGAATGTTTGGATATCCGTATCACAGGTCGAGCGGGGCGTCTCTCACTTGGCATCTGCCAGGGGCACCCAGACGTCTCTGGGTGCCAGGGGGGCAAAAATTGAATCCAGCAGGGCCTCGGACA
>CAIYSH010000106.1 GCA_903928755.1 uncultured Alphaproteobacteria bacterium
CAAATTCGTCTGCACCTAATAAAGCACCGATAATAACATCACGTCCGGTACGCAAACCGCCATCAACCTGCACGGCAATCCGGCCACGCAACTTGTTGAGCACCAAAGTTTGATGCGTTTCAGCCAGACCAATTTCCCAGGGCAAACCGGCGTGTTTGATTGAACTCATTGGACTGGCACCGGTGCCGCCGTCATAACCGGCGATGGTCACATGATCGGCATGAGCCTTGGAAACGCCTGCCGCGACGGTTCCCACACCCACTTCCGAAACCAGTTTTACGGAAATCCGGGCTCCCGGATTGACGTTCTTCAGATCGTGGATGAGCTGGGCAAGGTCTTCAATGGAATAGATGTCATGGTGGGGCGGCGGGCTGATGAGACCCACTCCGGCCGTCGAGTGACGGACGCGGGCGATATTGGCATCCACCTTGTGACCGGGCAGTTGCCCGCCCTCACCGGGCTTGGCACCCTGGGCCATCTTGATCTGGATATCGTCAGCATTGACCAGATACTCAGCTGTGACCCCGAAACGCCCGGAGGCCACCTGCTTGATGGCCGAGCGCATGGAATCGCCATTGGCCATGCGGACAAAGCGGTCGGATTCTTCACCACCCTCCCCCGTGTTCGACTTGCCGCCGATCCGGTTCATGGCAATGGCCAGATTTGTATGGGCTTCGCGGCTGATGGACCCGAAGCTCATGGCACCCGTGGCGAACCGCTTTACGATCTCGGAGGCCGGCTCGACCTCATCAAGTGACAGCGGCGTCGCGGCCACCTTGAAGCGCATCAGCCCGCGAATGGTCAGCAACCGTTCCGACTGTTCATTAATTCCCGCGGCGAAGGCCTTGTATTCCTCCGGAAGATTGCCCCGCACTGCATGTTGAAGACGGCTGACCGTCTCAGGTGTCCAGGCGTGTTCCTCGCCCCTCAGGCGGAAGGCATAAGTGCCGCCGACATCGAGCATGGACTGGTAGATCGGGGAGTCACCGAATGCATCCCGGTGACGGCGGGCGGCTTCCTCGGCAATTTCCAGCAGTCCTGCGCCTTCAATGGTCGTGGCCGTGCCCGTGAAGTAATTTTCGATGAAACCGGTCGACAGACCGACCGCATCAAAGATCTGGGCGCCGCAATAGGACTGGTAGGTCGAAATGCCCATTTTGGACATGACCTTCAGAATGCCCTTGCCTATGGCCTTGATGAAGTTCTTGCGCGCTTCATAGGCCGTCTGGGTCAGTCCATTGCGGACACGGATGTCCTCAAGAGTCTCAAAGGCCAGATAGGGATTCACGGCTTCCGCGCCATAGCCGGCCAGGACACAGAAGTGATGGACTTCACGCGCCTCACCCGTCTCGATGACCAGGCCCGTCTGCATGCGCAGGCCCTGGCGGATGAGGTGATGATGCACAGCTGCCGTCGCCAGGGCTGCCGGGATCGGGATCCGGTCAGGACCGGCTTCACGGTCAGACAGGATCAGGATGTTCATGTCAGCAAGCACCTGATCCGTCGCCTGACGGCAAAGCCCGTCAAGCGCGGCCTCAAGGCCGCCGGGACCGGCCTCTGCGGGCCAGGTCGCGTCCAGAGTCGCTGTCCGGAAGGCTCCATCGACCAGTTCGTGGATGGAGCGGATCTTCGCAAGATCCTCATTGGTGAGGATGGGCTGGGCAACCTCGAGACGCTTGTGCGCACCGGCCTGACGACCCAGCAGGTTCGGCCTCGGCCCGATCATCGAGACCAGGCTCATGACCAGTTCTTCGCGGATGGGGTCGATAGGCGGGTTCGTTACCTGGGCGAAGTTCTGCTTGAAATAGTCGTAAAGAAGCTTGGAGCGCCGGGACAGGACCGCAATCGGAATATCGGCCCCCATGGAGCCGATGGGATCATCCCCTGTGCGGGCCATGGGCTCCAGGAAGAAAGACAGATCTTCCTGTGTGTAGCCAAAGGCCTGCTGTCGATCGAGCAGGCTGGAGGGATCAGCGCCGGGAGGCGCTTCCGAGGGCGCGACCTCGCCGAGATCTTCAAGCTTGAACTGCGTATTGGCCAGCCACTCGGCATAGGGCTCTGCATCCGCCAGCTTGGATTTGATCTCCTCATCCTCGATGATGCGACCTTCTTCCATGTCGATCAGCAGCATCTTGCCTGGCTGAAGCCGCCACTTGCGGAGGATCCGCTCCTCCGGGATCTGCAGGACGCCCATTTCCGAGGCCATGATCACGTTATCTTCGTCCGTGATCAGGAACCTCGCCGGACGCAGGCCATTCCGGTCAAGGGTCGCGCCAATCTGCCGACCGTCCGTGAAAGCAACAGCCGCCGGTCCGTCCCATGGCTCCATCAGCGCCGCGTGATACTCATAGAAAGCCTTACGCTTGGCATCCATCAATGGATTGCCGGCCCAGGCCTCCGGGATCAGCATCATGACCGCCTGCGCAAGTGGAATTCCACCGGCCAGGAGAAGCTCGAGGGCATTATCCAGACATGCTGTGTCTGACTGTCCGTGCGGGATCAGCGGCCACATCTTGCTGAGATCGGGCCCCAGAAGATCGCTCTCCAGGGTGCGACGGCGTGCGTTCATCCAGTTGACATTGCCACGTACCGTATTGATTTCACCGTTATGGGCGATGAACCGGTAGGGGTGGGCCAGTTTCCAGGACGGGAAAGTATTGGTCGAAAAACGCTGGTGTACGAGAGCCAGGGCCGACACGGCCCGGGGATCTGCCAGGTCCTTGTAGAAACTCCCCACCTGATGGGCGAGAAGCAGTCCCTTATAGACCACCGTTCTCGTGGAGAATGATGGCAGATACAGCTGGGTAAGATTTGGCAGGTTCTTCTTGATTGCCAGTTCAGCCAGCGGATTCTGGAGTTGCTTGCGGATGGTCAGCAGCTTGCGTTCGAAGGCATCCTGATCCTTGACGTTGGCCCCCATGCCGACAATGGCCTGGGCAATCACCGGCATCTGAGCGAGCACGGCGTCACCAAGGCCCGTTGTGTCCGTAGGGACCTCACGCCAGGCGATCAGGTGCTGACCTTCAACCTTCAGGAAATGCTCGAATTGCGAAATGGCGACATCACGGGTTTCGCTGTCCTGCGGCAGGAAACACATGGCGACGGCATATTGGCCCGCAGGCGGCAAATCGACACGGGCGTCTTTCGCCCAGTCCCGCAGCAAGGCATCCGGAATCTGAATCAGAATCCCCGCACCATCGCCGACAAGAGGATCAGCACCGACGGCACCGCGATGGTCGAGATTGACGAGGATCTCGAGGCCGCAGGTAATGACCTCATGGGATTTTCGGCCCTTGATATTGGCGACAAAACCCACTCCGCACGCATCATGCTCGTTGCGCGGGTCGTACAAACCTTGCTTTTCCGGAGCGCTCATAGCGTTCCCCAATCTACCAAAATCCGGGCACGCTCCAACGCGGCCGCAAGGGCCGTGAAGGCGTGTTCTGGGGGGCATTAGCGGCAAGATCGACCCTTGTCGATGGTCCGAAACCTGCAGGTTCGAAAAGTTTTTCTCGGGCGTCGGAAATTCAGCAGTCGACTGAGGACCAAGAGGCCCCTGGCACACTGTCGTATGGAAGCCGCAAGCCCCCTACCCGTCCAGCAAGGCCTTGCCTGCCGTGCGGATATCATTGCATCCGGTCAGGATCATTGCTGTAGTGATTTCGGACCGGATGACCCCTAACATCCTTGAAATCATTGGCTCTCCGCCGGCACCAAGGGCATAGGCCCAGGGACGCCCCAGGAAACAAGCCTTCGCACCCAGCGCCAGGGCCTTCAACACATCCAGACCAGATCGAACCCCACCGTCCATGTAGACTTCCAGATCTGAACCCACAGCATCAACGATCCGTGGCAAGGCGGTGATCGAGGACTTTACGGCATCCAGCTGCCGGCCTCCATGATTGGAAACGACCACCCCCTGGGCACCAGCACGCACCGCGGCCCTCGCATCTTCCGGGTCCAGGATTCCCTTGATGACAATCGGACCGTCCCAGACTTCACGGACAAACTCGATATCCTTCCAGGTCACCGACCGATCGAAGTTCCGGGCAATCCAGCCCAGGAAATCATTGACCCTGCGCCCATCGGGGATGGCCCCCTGAACATTGCCCAGCGTATGCGGTCCGCCCTTCAGCATGACGTCCCAACTCCAGGCAGGATGGGTCATGCCCTGCCAGGCCGTATTTGCAGCACCGGACAACCCGGTCGCCCCGGTAAACCCCGACTTCACATCGCGGTACCTGGAACCGGGAACCGGCAGATCGACCGTAAAGACCAGGACCGGGCACCCAGCTGCCTTGGCACGCTCCAACAGCGCCCGCATATAGCCCCTGTCCTTCAGCATATAGAGCTGGAACCAGGGTGCCGTGCCAGCACTGGCCACTTCCTCAACGGAGCAGATCCCTACGGTCGAAAGGCAGAATGGCACGCCTGCCCCCGCAGCAGCCCGGCTGGCCTGGGTCTCACCCCGCCTCGCATACATGCCGGCCATGCCAACAGGCGCAAGGCCGACGGGCATTGCCCATGTCTGCCCGAGGGACTCCATCGAAAGGTCGACCACACTCATGTCACGCATGACCCGCTGACGCAGGGCAATAGCTTCAAGGTCTTCGACATTTCGCCTGAGTGTGACCTCGGCGTAGGCACCGCCATCAATATACTCGAAGAACATGGGCGGCAGACGCCGGCGCGCCAGTTCGCGATAGTCCATGATCGAGGCTGGCTTCATCTGACCCTCAGCATGTTTTCATGACGCCCCGTCGGATTCGCCAGGGCGATACGCCAAACTATTCGGCACGGCTGACTTGTGGCGGCTGTGACATGACGATCCAGACTTGATGAGCTCTCGCCAGCAGTTCCCCCTCCGGCGAGTGAAGGGCGACGCCGGCTGTTTCCTTGCGGCCCTCCCTGGCGATCGGCCAGGAGGACACAATGCAGACCTCATCGGCGGCCGGACGACGCAAAACTTCCCCGGTCATCGTGCCGAGCAGTGCGCCATGCCGCCCCTCTTTGATCACCCAGGAAAAGTAACCCGGACAGTCCAAGGCACCCCAGATGACATCCACCGGCATGAGTCCGTCAGAAGACGCGAAGTTTGCATGCGGGGTCCACAGACAGGCCAGATGTCCATCAGCGCGCCCCTCGATCTGACCGGGGAAGATGCGCAGTCCATCGCCGACCCGCCGCTCCGGGCCGCAGGTAAAGCATATGGGATGATAGCGGGC
>CAIYSH010000107.1 GCA_903928755.1 uncultured Alphaproteobacteria bacterium
AGGCTCCAAGTCTGATAATGGCTTCACTGTCGCCGGATGATAAGCCCATATACAATAGGCGAGTCGTGATCCACGCTGTCATTGTGCGTGCCACCTGCGGGTGTCGAGTCAAAGGATTTTCAGGGAATGTCGTCGGGGGTCCACGCGCGAGTCTTGATTGTAGCGCGGGACGACTCCGTAGCAGGCCCTCTATCCGAAGGGCTTGATCGCCTGGGCTGGCGGACGGTCACGGCTCGAGGACCTTATGCGGCCATGGCGGCACTGGGTGACCTCGGCGTGGAGGCTGTGATTGTCGATCTTGGCAGTTCCGGCGAAGAGGGCATGGGCCTGGCGCGACGACTGCGGGCTGCCTGTGCGCCACGCCGTCTGCCGGTCATTGCCATCGGGGACCCGCGACCGGAGAACAATGCTCTCGGGTTCGACCTGACCCTGGCGGCGCCGGTTCACCCGGCCCAGGCTGCCCTGCGTCTCGAAAATCTGGTTCGCATGGCCATTTCGGAAGAGGAATTCGACCTTCGTCGGGAGACCTTCTCCGATCATGGGCACCGCCTGGATGAGGCTGAAGCAGACCACAGCCTGTTCCGCGTTCTGGCCATAGGGGAACCCACCCCGCAATTTCTGGCCCTTTCCAATGCCCTCTCACAAACCGGAGCTGAAGTCGTCGGGGCCTTCACGGCCTACACCGCGTTTGACTATCTGCACGAGCGACCATTCGATGCCGTTGTCCTGTGGGCTGGCGACAACAGTCAGGAAGCCCTGTCCATCGCCGCCGGCATGAGGCGCAATACCCGGCTCTACCATACGCCAGCCCTGCTCTATATGCGTCGCGAGAGCTATGTAACGCTCAGCGAGGCCTATCATCGTGGCATTTCCGATGTCGCGTCGCCGGACACGGCGGAGATTGAAACGGCGCGCAGGGTCATTGAACTTGCACGCAACTTCCGCCGCCAGGCTGCGATCCGGAAGGCTCTGGAAAAAGCCCGGAGCTCAGGGCTCATGGATCCCTCTACCGGCCTGTTTACCCGGGATCTTTTTGCACACCACCTACAGCGGCTTGCCCAGAGTGCGCGACTTCGTAACCGTCCGCTGTCGGTGTGTGTCCTAAGGGTGGCCGATCGGCCAGAGGTCGCCGAGGCCCGCAGATCAACCTGGCTGGATCGCGCCATTCCGCAGATCGGTTCCATGATCAGTCGCCTGGTACGAGTTGAAGATACGGCGTCCAGGCTGTCCCCGGAGGTCTTTGCCCTCGCCCTGCCCGCCACAGGCTTTGAAGCGGCCAAGGCAGCCGGCGAGCGGATCGCTGCGGTCATCGGCTGCACGGCCTTTGAGGCCGGAGAAGGCAAATCGCCCTTCGTCGTCGATTTTGATATCGGTGTCGCTGAGGTTCAGGTCCCCGATGGCGTCGCCAAGGCCCTGGAACAGGCCTCAGCCCGCGCCCAACACAAGGCGGGCTGACAACAAGACCGCCCCTGCGCGAAACCAGCCAGGTCCAGGGTCTGATGAATATCCCGGGACCGCAGGGTCATGCCCCCGAACAGGAAATCCGGGCCCTTAACGCCTTATGGCCATGAGGGATTTGGTCAAACCCAGGACTCTTTCCGGGATCAGCTCTGCATCGGGAAAGAGAAAACCCATCATGTTGCGGTCAAGCAGCCGGGCATGCTGAACAGAGCGCATGGCCTCCCCGATATCCCGGGTCTGTTCCTGGAAGCCATGACGCCCTCGCATGAGCGCCCTGGCCCGCAGGCTTTCCGGCATCCAGTGAAATCCGATGGATGAGAAATGGGGCTCATAGGGGAACCAGAAATAGGGTGTCTGGACGTAATACCTTGGGGCCAGCCGACGGGTTTCTGCCGCAAACAGCTCGACATTTTCCCAGTCACCCACATGCTCGATGACGGAATTGGAATGGGCAATGTCAAATGTGTTGTCGGCAAATCCCGTGGCGCAGGCATTACCGACCCGTTGATCGAAAAGCGGATTTTCAGCAGGAGGCTGAGCCTCAAGATTGAGGGTGGTAACCGTCACCCTGTGGGAGGCCA
>CAIYSH010000108.1 GCA_903928755.1 uncultured Alphaproteobacteria bacterium
ATCCTTGCCGACGACATGGTCTATAATGACATAACCTTTAACGGCGGCGGCATTGCTGACGGGCAGGTGCCAACGCCGAACATCGACTCCATTGGCCATTCCGGTGTCGACTTCACCAGCGGCTATACCGGCAATGCGACCTGCGCCCCCTCCCGCGCCGCGATCATGACCGGCCGCTACCCCACCCGCTTCGGCTTTGAGTTCACACCGGCCCCGGTCGCCTTCGAGCGCATGGTCGGCACGGCGAGGGAGCCCGGTTCGCTCCATGCCCCCAGCTTCTTCAAGGAACGCATCAAGGACATGCCACCGGCGTCGGTGAAACCGACAACCTCCGCGGTAAACGAGCTGAGTGTGCCGACATCGGAAGTGACCATTGCCGAAGTGCTGAAAGCCAAGGGCTATCACACCCTGCATTTCGGCAAGTGGCATCTGGGCGGAAAACAGGGATCGCGACCCGAACAGCAAGGCTTTGACGAGAGCCTCGGCTTCATTTCCGGTGCCTCCATGTTCCTTCCGGAAAATGACAGGAACGTCGAAAACTCGAAGCAGGACTGGGATCCGATCGACAAGTTCCTGTGGCCGAACCTGCCCTATGCGGTCCAGTTCAATGGCTCGCCCATGTTCCAGCCTCGCGGCTACATGACCGACTATCTCACCGACGAAGCCGTCAAGTCGATCAAGGCCAACCGCAACCGGCCCTTCTTCATCTATTTTGCGCCCAACGCGATCCACACCCCGCTGCAGGCCAAGAAGGAGGACTATGACGCCCTGCCCCAGATCAAGGATCATCGCCTGCGCGTCTACGGTGCCATGGCCCGGAACCTTGACCACAATGTCGGCCGGATTCTCCAGACCCTGAAGGATGAGGGCCTGGACAAGAATACCCTGGTGATCTTCACCTCGGACAATGGCGGCGCGGGTTATATCGGCCTGCCAAAGGTCAATCAGCCCTATCGTGGCTGGAAGTCGACCTTCTTCGAAGGTGGCATTCATGCGCCCTTCTTCATGAGCTGGCCTGGAGTCATCAAGCCGGAAAGCCGCTTCCCCTATCCGGTCGGACATATCGATATCTTCGCGACGGCCGCCGGTGCGGCCGGAGCAGAACCCCCGAAGGACCGCGTCATCGATGGGGTAAACCTTCTGCCCTACCTTCTGGGCCAGACCCAGGGACGTCCGCATCAGACCATGTTCTGGCGCTCCGGACAGTACAAGGTCGTCCTCGACGGCGACTGGAAGCTTCAGAGCAATGAGGCCCGCAGCAAGATCTGGCTTTACAACCTGGCGACCGATCCCACCGAGCGTCACGAACTGTCAGCAGCGGAACCGGCGAAGACAAAAGCCCTGCTGGCCATGCTCGCCGCCCAGGACGCCCGGACGGCAAAACCCATGTGGCCATCACTTCTCCAGGGACCGGTCCTGATCGACAAGCCCGGTGGTGTGCCTCAGAAGGCCGAAGACGAATACATCCTGTGGGACAACTGACCCCGTGACCTTCCTGCCACCATCGACCAATGCCCAGTACAATGGCGCGAAGATCAGCCCGATCTTCCTGCTGCTGACCGCGGTCATGACCCTGGTTCCAGGCCTGATCCACAGCTTCCTGCCTGATGGCGGTGCCGGGGTCATTGCCCACCTCGATATGGGCGACAGGCGCGACATGGTGATTGGGGTGTTTCGTTGGGAAGGATCGACGCAGCTGGCCCTTGGGCTGGGCCTGCTGGTCATTGCCCTGAGATACCAGCCCCTGACGTCACTTGGCCTTGCTCTGGTGATCGTCGAACGCGGGCTCATGACCCTGCATGCCTGGGTCCTGAGCCCACAGGGCGGGCATCATCCCCCTGAACATTTCGCCAGCCCGGTTTCGGTCGTCCTATGTCTGTTTTTTCTGGCCCTTTCCCTGCAAAAGCCCAGGGCTTGAACCTTGCCCCCCAGGTCCTGGGGTGTCTCGCAATCCTGTCGATCGCGGCATGCCATCCGGTAACACCGAAGGCGGCTTCGCCTGCGGTCGTGCGGGCCTGCCTGTCTGACAGACCTGTCCCGGCTTCTGCCCCCGACAAGGCAGGCATGATCCTGATCAAGGGCGGTGAGTTCCAGATGGGTGCCCGCCCCATGCATGCCGAGGAAGGGCCCCCGCGCGCCATCAAGGTGGGCGATTTCTGGATGGACGAAACCGAAGTCACCAACGGTGACTTTGCCCGTTTCATCAAGGCCACAGGCTATGTGACCGAGGCCGAGCGCCCCCTGGACCCCAAAGCCTATCCGGGTGTCACGGGTGAAGACCTTGAACCTTCAGCCATTGTGTTTGTCGGCTCCGCCGAGAATGTCGAGGCTGGCCCTGGTGCCTGGTGGCGGGTCGTGCGTGGCGCCAACTGGCGTCATCCGCAGGGGCCTGACAGCTCCATTGATGGCCTCGACCACCTGCCCGTGGTTCAGATCGGCTGGGAAGATGCCATGGCCTATGCCAAATGGCTGGGGCGTGATCTGCCGACCGAAGCAGAATGGGAATACGCCGCCCAGGGCGGCAAGCCCGCAACCCGGTTCGTCTGGGGCGATGCGCCCCTGAACGAAGCAAATCCCCAGGCCAATGTATGGCAGGGAACCTTCCCCGGCTTTGACAGCGGCGGCGATGGCTACAAGGCCCAGGTCGCCCCAGTGGGGTGCTTCCCGGTCAACGGCCTTGGTCTGCACGACATGGCCGGAAATGTCTGGGAGTGGACCCGCGACTGGTATCGCCCAAATCTCGACCCAAAGGACCCGAATGGGGGCCCGACCGGCGATCTGTCCATGGACCCAGGAGATCCGGGAGTCCGCAAGCATGTGATCAAGGGCGGGTCATTCCTCTGCGCGCCCAACTACTGTTTCCGCTATCGCCCTGCCGCCCGGGAACCCGGGCCGACAGACACGGGCGAAAGCCACATAGGCTTCCGCACCGTGCTGAGGTTAAAGGGCTAGAAGCCCTCTGCCGGTTTGGTCTTGATGTTCAGCTGACCAGCCAGCCCCGCCTTGCGGTGGTGCTCAATGGCATGCATTTCCGGCGACATGGCCATCTGGCGGAAGGCCGCCAGGGAGGGATATTCCGCCAGGGCCACGGCGTCCCAAAGCTCCTCAACCTCGCCCAGCATCAGGTCGGTGACCTTGCTGCTGTAGCGGATCTTGCCACCGAGTGCGGTGACCAGCTTCGCAACACCGTCACCATAGCGGGCATAGGCTTCGGCGCCGGTCAGATGGGCGTCAGACCCGTCCTCATATTCGGCCATCGGCTTGAACTTCAGCAGGTTGACCATGACGAAGGGCCCGTCCTCGGTCCCGCCGAAGAAGGCCATTGCGCGTTCCATGGTCGGGATGACCTGGTTGGTGACTTCCATGATTTCGTCCTCCTAGCGGGTCTTGGTGATCAGATCGTCCAGCATGGCGGCGATCTCGTTGGGGCTGTCTTCCTGGAGGAAATGTCCACCGGAAAGGATGACATGCGGCTGGCCTGCTGTGCCTGGGATGCGGGCCTTGAAGTTTTCCTCGCCGCCCTTGGTGACGGGATCGTTATCACTGAAGGCCGTGATGAAGGGCTTCTGCCAGGCTTCCAGAACCTTCCAGGCCGCGAGGTTTTCCTGCACCGACGCGTGCTGTGCCGTGATCGGCACCAGGGTCGGGAACTGACGGGCCCCCTCTTTGAAGGTTTCATCGGGGAAGGGCGCGTCATAGGCGGCGACTTCTTCGGGGCTCAACTCTCGGGTTGAACCCATGTTGAGGAGACCACCAATCGGCATTTGCGGAATGGTCTGGCTGAGATTGAGCCAGGCGTCAAAGCCTTCACTGGACCCCGTGCCCACTGGCAGGCCGGTATTGCCGGCAATGACCCCGGCGAACCGGTCCGGATAGGCCGTAACCAGACGCAGACCAATCAGGCCACCCCAGTCCTGGCAGAACATATAGGCCTTGCCGAGGTTCATGCCTTCGAACCACTGACTCATCCAGGCGACGTGGCGCTCATAGGTATAGTCGGTGCGATGGGCCGGCTTGTCGGAACGCCCGAAGCCGATGAGGTCGGGAGCAATCGCCCGGTGCCCCTTGGCGACCAGGGCCGGAATGATCTTGCGATAGAGGTAGGACCAGGAGGGCTCACCGTGCATCAGCAGGACGGGCATGCCATCCCGGGGGCCTTCATCCACATAGGCCAGACGCAGGCTGGTTCCGTCGGCGTCCTTGAGCTCCGCATAGTGGGGCGCGAAGGGCCAGTCCAGCAGGCCTTCAAACCGCTCATCAGGTGTGCGCAGGACGTCCATCAATATCCCTCATTCAGTTGACTTCGCCGAACGACCGGCGAATTATATTGGCAATATGCGTGTCACTATCTGCATGCAAGGTCAAGTTTGGCCGGGCGAAAATGGGAGACCTCTGGAATGCGCCTTTTTAGACCCCGAAATATCGTCCTCGCCCTTGTCCTGGCTGGCGGCCTGGGTCTTTGGCTCAATCGCGGTGCGGTCGCCTCCCACATGATGGGGCGCATATATGAACGCGCTCTTGGAAAGGACCCGTTCGCGGACATGCCCGACGGCTTGAGCGTTGCCCTGTGCGGCTCCGGATCGCCCATGCCCGATCCCACACGGGCAGGGCCCTGCACGGCGGTCCTGGCGGGTCACAGGCTGTTTGTGATCGATATCGGCGACGGCGCGACCCGCAACATGTCCTTGATGAACCTGCCACCGGCAAAAGTGGAGGCGATCTTCCTGACCCACTTCCATTCCGACCATATCGGCGGCCTTGGCGAACTGATGCTGCAAAGATGGGCCGGCGGCTCCAGTCAGGCACCCGTCCCGGTCTATGGGGGCCCAGGCGTTGATCAGGTCGTGAACGGGTTCATGACGGCCTATGACCAGGACCATGGCTACCGGATTGCCCATCATGGCCCGGTCATTGTTCCACCAACCGGGTTCGGCGGCATCCCGCATCCTTTTGACGTCCGCAAGGGGCAACCCGATAGGGTCGTCTTCCAGGACAAGGACCTCAAGGTGACGGCCTTCCCGGTCGAACACCAGCCGGTCGAACCTGCCGTGGGCTATCGTTTCGACTATAAGGGCCGCAGCCTGGTCATCAGCGGTGATACGGCACCCTCCTCCCGTCTTGAAACGGCTTCGAAAGGTGTCGACCTTCTGGTTCATGAGGGCCTGTCACCCAGGCTGGTGGGCATTCAGCATGCGGCGGCCGTGAAGAATGGCGCCAAGACGATCTCGGCCATAACCCACGACATACTGAGCTATCACACCTTCCCTGAGGATGCGGCAGCCATTGCCCAGAGGGCCGGTGTCCGGCAATTGCTCTTTACACATGTCATCCCTCCCCTGCCCATGCGCGCCCTTGAAGGCCCCTTCCTTGGACGGTCCCGGCAGATTTTCCATGGTCCGATCCAGGTCGGACGGGACGGCGACATGATTTCCCTGCCCGTCGGCTCGACAGAGATCCGGCACACCAATCGCCTCCACACCTTCAAATGAGCGAGAACGCCATGACCAATCCTGCTCCCCTGACCCTGATGGGCGCGCCCGGCTCGCCCTATACCCGCAAGATGCTGGCGGTGCTGCGCTACCGGCACATTCCCTATCGGCTTCTGCTGTCCAACAGCCCACAGCTGGCCAAACTGCCCCAGGCCAAGGTGCCCTTGCTGCCGACCTTCTACCTGCCAGGACCGGACGGTGAGGTCGTCGCCGCGACCGACTCCACGCCCCTGATCCGGCGGTTCGAGGATGAGTTTGCCGGTCGCAGTGTCCTGCCGACAGATCCGGCCCTGGCCTTTCTCAATGACCTGATCGAGGACTATGCCGACGAGTGGCTGACCAAGGCCATGTTCCACTATCGCTGGCACTATGCCGACGACATTTCCAAGGGGGCCAAGATCCTGCCCTGCTGGCGCGGCTTTTCCATTCCTGATGAGGTCCTGGCCGAGCGGGGCACGATGATCTCCGAGCGCCAGATCAGCCGATTGCGCTATGTGGGATCGAGCCCCGCCACAGCCCCGGTGATCGAGTCCAGTTATGTGCGGTTCCTCGAGGCCATGGAGGATCACCTGCGGCTCTATCCCTATCTGCTAGGCAACCGGCCAAGCGCTGCGGACTTCGCGGTCTATGGACAATTGACCCAGCTGGCGGAATTTGACCCGACGCCCATGGCCCTGACGCTCAAGGTCGCCCAGCGGGTCACCGCCTGGGTTGGCATGCTGGAAGACCAGTCAGGGGTGGACCCCGAGGAAAACGGCTGGTTCGACACCGGGAACCTTCCGCCGACCCTGCTGGCCATTCTTACCGAAGTCGGCCGGGTCTATCCGCCCGTCATGCTGGCCAATGCCCGGGCCGTGATGAACAAGGAGGCCGAGGTTGTGGCCGAGGTTGATGGAAGCCCTTGGGTTCAACAGCCTTTCCCCTATCAGGCCAAATGTTTAGGATGGCTGCGGGATTCCCGGAACGCCCTGTCACAAGCCGACAGGACGAAGGTAGACGTCATCCTTTCCGGGACGGGTTGTGAGGCAATGTTCTAGTGAATGAACCCGACGGACGACGCAGGCGCGGTCAGGACAACCGCGCCCGGATCGTCGAAGCCATGCTCGAACTGGTTCAGGCCGGCGATGTCGCGCCGGTCGCCGAGGTTGTGGCCGCCCGGGCCGATGTTGGCCTGCGGACGGTATTCCGGCACTTCAAGGACATGGACAGCCTCTATGGCGAGATGTCGGCGGCCGTAGACACCGAGGTCCGCGCCCTGGTGGAGCGGCCCTATACAGCTGACAAGTGGCGTGGCCAGCTTTCAGAGTTGGTGGACCGGCGCGCCGTGCTCTTCGAAAAAATCGCGCCCTTCCGTCAGGCCTCGGAGAGGTTGCGCGGCAGGTCTGCCTTCATCGCGGGCGAACAAGTGCGCATGGCCATGATCCTGCGGGATATCCTGCGGCAGATCATTCCCATGGAAATGGGAACCGAAAACTTCGAGGCTCTGGACCTGGTCCTGAGCTATGAGGCCTGGGCCAGATTGCGCCGGGAACAGAACCTCAGTGTCGAAGAGGCAAAGGTGGTCATTCGGCGGGTCATACTGGGCATTACCGGCTAGGGTGCTTTCCGGCCCGACGCCATCAGAGGGGAAATCTCATGAGCCAGCCGGACGCCATTACTGAGGCCCTCAAACCCTATGCCGCCCGCGGCGAATTCGCCGGAGCCGCGACCCTGGTCTGGCGGGATGGAAAAGTGGTCCATGCTGGTGCCTTCGGTTGGCGGGACAAGGAGGCTGACGCGCCGGTCGAGCGGGATACCCTCTTCCGCATAGCCTCCATCTCCAAACCGATCACGTCTCTGGCGGCCATGACCCTGCTGGAAGAGGGACGGTTCGCCCTCAGTGATCCCATAGCCAGGTGGGCGCCGGAATTCGCCGACATGCGCGTCCAGCGGACCCCGGCCAGCCAGATGGACGATACGGTTCCGGCAGAGCGGCAGATCACCTTCGATGACCTGCTGACCCACCGGGCCGGTCTGAACTATGGCGAGACCTTCGAGGGCGACCTGAAGGCGACCTATGAGCGCGCCACTGGCGGCCACATTGACAGCCCGGTCTCGCCTGACGACTGGATTGCCGGACTGGCCAGCCTGCCCCTGATCGCCCAGCCCGGCGCGGGGTTCACCTATGGACACGCCACCGATCTGCTGGGCATGCTTATCGCCCGGATGGAAGGTTCCTCCCTCGGCGAGGTCCTGCAGAAACGGGTCTTCGGCCCCCTCGGCATGAAGGATACGGGCTTCAGCGTACCCGCCGACAAGCGCGGTCGACGGGCGGCCATGTATGGCTTTGACGCCAATGGTGCCCTGATGCAGCGGGCGTCAGTGCCCGGTGCCTTTCTGGCCGAGCGCCCGGATGGAATGGCCTACCAATCCGGCGGCCAGGGCCTGTGGTCCACGATAGACGACCTGCTGGCATTCGGCAGGGTCTTTGTCGGCGGCGGCGGTGGCGTCGATGGGGTCCGCATCGTTTCCGAAGACACCCTGAATCTCATGACCACCAACCGGCTGACACCGGCCCAGAGGGCCGAAGCCCGCCTGCTCGGGATGCCGGTCTTCGAGGCCCACGGTTTCGGCCTGGGCCTGGCCGTGGTCATGGATCCGGACAAGGCCTCGCCCCTGCGCTGCCAGGGTGGAATGGGCACCGTCGGCTGGCCCGGGGCTTATGGCGGCTGGTGGCAGGCAGATCCCACCGACGGATCGGTAATGATCTTCCTGGCCCATAATTCCTTCGAGCTGGAACAGTTGGCCATGGGTGTCGGTCTGGGCGTTTATGGCGCCATCATGGACTTCCACCACATGGCCAGAGCGACCTGACTACCGCTTCAACTGACCATCCAGATATTTGCGGATCCCGGCCCCATAGGGCGGGCGCATCATCTGCAACGGCCCGATATCTTTCCTGATCTGCGAAAAGATCGCCTTCCGGTGGCTGAACTCCCGGAAGCCATCAAGCCCGTGATAACTGCCCATGCCGGACGGACCGACCCCACCAAAGGGAAGGTCTTCCTGAGCCACATGGAAGATCACATCGTTGACGGTAACACCGCCGGCGGTTGTCCCTGAAACGACCCTCTCCTGCTCTGCGGCATCGGCACCGAAATAATAGAGGCCAAGCGGGCGGTCATGGGCATTGATGTAGTCCACGGCCTGATCAATCGTTTCATAGGTCTTCACCGGCAGGAGGGGGCCGAAGATCTCCTCCTGCATGACCCGCATGTCGTCGGTGGGGTCCAGGATCAGGGTCGGCGCGATCCGGCGATGCTCCTGCTGGCTGAGGTCTTCGCCTTCAGGCTTGAGTTCGATGATGCGGGCCCCTTTGGCCCGGGCATCATCAACATAGGCCGTAATCCGGTCAAAGTGTCGCTGGGCGACAATGGCTGTGTAATCAGGGTTGTCCTTGATGGTCGGGAACATTTTGGTGACTGCGCCCTGAGCAGCGGTGACGAAACTCTCCACCTGATCCCTGGGGGCAAACAGGTAGTCGGGGGCCAGGCAGATCTGCCCTGCATTGAGGGTCTTGCCTGCCATGACCCGGGCCGCAGCGACCCCCATGTCTGCAGATCGACCGACAATGACCGGGCTCTTGCCCCCCAGTTCGAGGGTAAGAGGCACCAGGTTTTCCGCAGCGGCACGCATGACATGCCGGGCAATGGAGGTAGCTCCCGTAAAGATCAGGTGGTCAAAGGCCAGTGCGGAAAAGGCCTGACCGACCTCGGGACCACCGGTGATCACGGCAATTTCCTCCTCGGAAAAAGCACCACCGAACATCCGGGCCATCAGGGCCGAGGTGGCAGGCGTGAATTCAGAGGGCTTGATCATGGCGCGGTTCCCCGCTGCCAGAATGCCGGCCAGGGGCGCGAAGGTCAGATTGACCGGGAAATTCCAGGGGCTGATCACGCCGACCACACCCTTTGGCTGGTACCTGACCTCTGCCCGGGCTCCGAACAGACCCAGAATGGCGGGGGTTGTTTTCCGCTTTTCCGTCTTCATCCAGACCCGAAGGTTTTCCCGGGCGTGCTTCAGGGGGCCGACAGACGCCGCGATATCGGTAAAGGCTGTTGCCTCGCGGGACCTTGCCCCGAAGTCCTCGCAGAGGGCGTCCTCCAGATCCCGGCGATGGTCGAGCAGAAGACCTATGCAGCGGTCGAGACGCTCAATCCGCTTGTCTGCGTTCGGGGCGCCGTCCCGAAGGTGAGCGGCCTTTTGACGGGCCAGAAGGTCGGTCATTGCGGCGGCGTCGAAGTCCAGATTGACGTCCATTTTGTTCTCCGGATGGGGGGCGCAGGGTGAGGCTGAAGAAGGCAACAGTGGCGAGTTGGGCGGATTTTGCCGCCACGGGATCGAACTGCATGAGGACAGGTCCCCCCTGCCCTTTATGGGCAAAGGGATCATTGATGGTCTGAGGCGGCAGATCACGGTCAAAGCCATGACCGGCACCTGGATAGGTCACAGGCAGGATCAGCGACCGGGACCCCTCCGGCAGGCGCGCCAGCAACTGGTCCAGACCGTCAGGGTCATCATAGGCATCGGCGTCTCCGCACTGGATCAGGATCGGGGCTCCGGTCAGGTCGACGAGCGACAGGCCCGGGACAACCTCATAGGCCCAGACCACCGGATAATTCGCCACATGGGAACGGAAGGGAGACGATCCGTGACGTTGCACAGCGTCCCGGTTTGCGCACAGCAGGGTGACCACACCCCCCCAGGAGAAGCCCATGATCCCGATACACCCTGGATGCACTTCAGGTTGGGCGGCCAGGAAGTCCCTCGCGGAAAAGGCATCATCAAGGGTATCCAGGGGCGTCCGGGGCCGGGCGGCAGCCCCCCGGGCTGTGCCCCGGGCGGACCACATGTCGACCTCAAGGGTCACAAAGCCGGAATGGTTGAGCTCCGTCCTGTAAAATTCACCCCGACCATCGACACCATCGGACCCGTGACAGATCAGCACCGCCGGCGCAGAGACCGCCCCCTCCGGTATGCACAGCTTTCCCGCCAGGGTCAGGCCTGACGCCGTGGGAAAACCGACATAACAGGTGCGGACATTCATGGCTCAGACCTTGGGGTCCGTCGCAATCCATGACGGGCGACGGGCCAGGTCCGCGTAAAAGACAGCGAGTTTCGGATGGGTCCTGCGCCAGTCCAGCTCCGCAAAGCGGAAGTCCAGATAGCCGAGGGCGCATCCCAGGGCGATATCGGCAATGGTCAGGTCATCGCCTGCCGTATGCGAACCCAGCTCAAAATCGGCAAGCCCCCGCAGAACCTTGGCCATTTGCCCTGCCTGCCATTCGGGCCAGCGGAAGGCTTCAGGACGCAGGGCCGACTCATATCTGGCGAGAAGCGCCGCGTCAGCCATGCCATCAGCCTGAGCCTGACCTGTAAGGGCAACCCACCGGGCCTCCCCGGATCGTGGTGTCAGGCTGCGCGCCGTAAGGCTGTCGAAATAGTCGACGATGACCCGACTGTCGAAGATGGCCTGACCACTTTCGAGAACCAGGGTCGGGATCTTGCCGAGGGGATTAGCCGCCGAGACCGCTGGATTCTCGCCGACAGGACTGACGGAGGCCACAACCGGATTGATCCTGGACTGCAATCCAAGCTCATGGGCCGCGACCAGAACCTTGCGGGCAAAGGGCGACGGGCCGGCATAATAAAGGGTCATCATGGCGTCAGTGGTCTCCAGCTGTCGTTCGTTGTCCCACACCTAAGGCCTTTTCCCCTGAGACGAAATCGTCTCAGGACGGGATTGGCCTCCAGGGCGATTTTGTTGCGCCTGTGGTTCCGGGTCAAACCGACGGCACGACCTGCCGACGGATCATGATCGAGGCTCCGGCAGCGATGAAGGCGGTGAATCCGGCCAGAACAAAGGCCTCGACATACTGGCCCTGCAGGGCGCGCATGATGCCGGCAGTGACAGCCGCTGTGGCAGCGCCCGCCTGGTGACCCGCCGCAATCCAGCCGAAGACAATGGGGCCATCGCGGTCACCAAAGGTCTCTGTTGCCAGCCGGACGGTCGGTGGAACCGTCGCAATCCAGTCCAGACCATAGAAGACGGCAAAAAATCCGAGGGAGACCACGCTGAAGTCGGTGAAAGGCAGGATGATCAGGGAAAGACCGCGCAGACCGTAATAGATGAAGAGCAGCTTCCGCGGATCATGCCGGTCAGTCAGCCAGCCAGACGCCGTGGTCCCCACCAGATCAAAAACGCCCATGACGGCCAGCAGACCCGCAGCGGACGTCCCGCTCATGCCATGATCCCCGCACAGGGCGATCATGTGGGTCCCGACCAGACCATTGGTTGTCAGACCGCAGACAAAGAAGCCTGTCGACAGCAGCCAGAATGTCCTCGTCCTGGCGGCCCGCACCAGGGCCCCAAAGGCGTTGCCTATGGCGCTGTTGGGCGGCGGTGGCGGCGGCAGATAGTCCTCAGGGGCACCATAGGGCCTGAGGCCAATATCCGAAGGCCGTTCAGGCAGCAGCAACCACATCAATGGCGCAAGAATTCCTGTGAGCATTGAGACACCTATGGCCACAGGCTTCCAACCGCCATGCTCTGCTACCGCCGCCATGGCCGGCAGGAAGATCAGGGTTCCCGTTGCCGTGGAGGCCGTCAGCAGGCCCAGCATCAGACCACGGCGGGCAACAAACCACCGGTTCACCACCGTGGCCCCGAGAACCATGGCGACGACGCCCGTACCGAACCCGGCCATGACTCCCCAGGTGGCAACATACTGCCAGGCCTGGGTCATGAAGACAGACAGTCCCGTAGCGAGCGCCATCAACCCGAGGGCAAGGGTCACCATGCGTCGGACCCCAAAGGTCTGCATCATGGCCGCGGCGAAGGGGCCGGTAAGCCCATAGAGCAGTATGCCGATCCCGGCGGCGATCGAGACCGTCGGGCGATCCCATCCAAAAGCTTTTTCCAGGGGCAGCATCAGAACCCCGGGCGCGGACCTCAGCCCTGCTGAAGCCAGCATGGCCAGGAAGACCGCGCCGGCGACGACAAAGGCGTAGTTCTGGCCGAAGGGGCGTCGGGTGCCTGATTTTACATCATCGATCATCGGGGGTGGGTCCAGGTTGGGCGTCAGGTCTGCGGGCTTACTTTGAAGTTGTCCGGTCGCCAAGCCCCGCCTTGCAGCACAGGCAGCCACTGACTAGCCTGCCCCCAATTGAGGGAGAGTTCCATGTCCATGTCGTCAATGTCGGCCCTGATCGTAGCTGCAGGCCTTTTGATCGGTGCCAGTGCGGCTGAGGCGCGGGATGTCGTCATCACCCGCGACGACTGGGGGGTGGCCCATATCAAGGGCAGGACCGACGCCGACGCCGTCTATGGCATGATCTACGCCCAGGCCGAAGATGACTTCAATCGGGTGGAAACCAACTATCTCAACGCACTGGGTCGACTGGCCGAAGCCGAGGGCGAAAGCGCCATATATCAGGACCTCCGGCAGAAGCTGTTCATCGATCCGGTCGACCTCAAGGCCCGATATGCCAAGAGCCCCGCATGGCTCAAAACCCTGATGAACGCCTGGGCAGAGGGTCTCAATACCTATCTGGCCGACCACCCAGCCGTAGAGCCACGGGTCATCAAACACTTCGAACCGTGGATGGCACTCAGCTTCAGCGAAGGCAGCATCGGCGGCGATATCGAGCGTGTGTCTCTGGGCGACCTGGCGGCCTTCTATGGCACCAGGACGGCTCAACTGGCTGCGCTCGATCCTGTTCCGGGTGCCTTTGTTGAGCCCAAGGGCTCCAACGGCATGGCCATTGCGCCATCCAACAGCGCCAGCCACCACGCCCTTCTGCTGATCAATCCCCACACCAGTTTCTTCTTCCGGTCCGAGCAGCAGGTGACCAGTGACCAGGGCCTCAACGCCTATGGCGCTGCCACCTGGGGGCAGTTCTTCATCTACCAGGGCTTCAATGCCAGGGCCGGATGGATGCACACCTCAAGCGGGGTCGATTCCGTCGATGAATTCGCCGAGACCATAGTCCGCAAGGACGGCAAGCTGTTCTACAGGTATGGAGCCGAAGACCGGCCAGTGCTCGCCCGGATCATTTCTGTCCCCTACAGGACAGCTTCGGGCTCCCTGGCGGAAAAAACCTTCACGACCTACCGGACGCACCACGGTCCGATCGTGAAGACCATGGACGAAAAGTGGATCGCCATGGCCCTGATGCACAAGCCGGTGGAGGCCCTCAGCCAGTCCTTCCTGCGCACCAAGGCGAGCGATTACAACAGTTTCACCAAGGTCTCTGAACTTCAGGCCAATTCCTCAAACAACACCATTTTTGCCGATGCCTCTGGCGAGATCGCCTACCTACATCCTCAGTTCATTCCCAAGCGCGATGACCGGTTTGACTATACCAGACCCGTGGACGGTGCCGATCCAGCCACGGACTGGAAGGGCCTGAGCACGGCAGCCGAGGCCCCTCAAATCCTCAACCCGGCGACAGGCTGG
The DNA here is from genome assembly GCA_903928755.1 of uncultured Alphaproteobacteria bacterium. Taxonomy (GTDB): domain Bacteria; phylum Pseudomonadota; class Alphaproteobacteria; order Caulobacterales; family Caulobacteraceae; genus Phenylobacterium. Next base: position 13,988 of record CAIYSH010000108.1, read on the forward strand.
ATCTACAATTCCAATGACTGGCCGTGGACCGCGGCGGGCCCCGCCAGTCCCCGGCCAGCCGACTTCCCGAAATACATGGACAGTGCAGGTCCAAATCCACGGGGCGCGCATGCCCCCCTTGTGCTGGAGGGCAAGACCGACTTCACCCTGCAATCCCTGATGTCGGCAGCCTATGACTCCTACATGCCCGCCTTCGCCCAGCTGATACCCAGCCTTGTGGCGGCCTATGACTCTACGCCGGGGACAGACCCCCTGAAGGTCAAGCTGTCACCCCAGGTGACGGCCCTGCGAACCTGGGACCGCCGCTGGTCGGCGGGTTCGACCGAGACCTCTCTGGCTGTATTCTGGGGAGAGGCGCTCTGGGCCAAGGCAGGCCCCCTGGCCAAGGCGAGCGGCGTTTCCGTGCTGGACTATATGGTCGGCCGGACCTCGCCCGTGGAGAAGCTCAAGGCTCTGGAAGAGGCCTCAGATCGTCTGGCCCAGGACTTTGGTTCCTGGAAGACCCCGTGGGGAGAGATCAACCGCTTCCAACGCCTGACCGGCGACATCGTCCAGCCCTTCAATGACGCCGCGCCCAGCATTCCCGTGCCCTTCGCTTCGGCCCAGTGGGGGTCCCTCGCTTCATTCGGGGCCAAACGCTATCCGGGGACCAGGCGCTATTACGGTACGAACGGGAACAGCTTTGTCGCCGTGGTTGAATTCGGGGAGCGGGTCCGCGCCTATGCCGTGACGGCCGGGGGCGAAAGCGGAGATCCCAAGTCCCCGCACTTCAATGATCAGGCCCTGCGCTACAGTCAGGGTGCCCTCCGGGAGGTCTATTTCTATCCTGACCAGCTGAAGGCACACACCGTGAAGGTCTACAGGCCGGGGACCTAGCGTTTACTTCGCCCGATAGACCACCTTGCCCGCCACGATGGTCATGACGGCATGCGCCTTGGGGATGTCGGCAAAGGGCGCGGTCATGAGGTCGACCGAGAAGACTGAAATGTCTGCCGCCTTGCCGACCTTGAGGTCACCCAGTTCGTTTTCCTGGAAGGCCGCATAGGCCGACCCCTTGGTCAGCATGGCCAGGGCCTGAGGGCGGGTCAGGGTCTCGTCCAGGCCCCAGTCCGGGCCGGCAAATCCCTTGAGATCGTGGCGATAGGTGGCCGCATAGAACTCGATGAGGGGATCCCCCTTCTCCACGGGCGCATCGGTGCCTGCGGCCATATGGGCCCCGCTGGTCCAGAGGTCCCGCCAGGCATAGCCTTCCTTTATGCGATCTGGCCCAAGGCGCGAGGGCGCAAAGAAGAGATCACC
>CAIYSH010000109.1 GCA_903928755.1 uncultured Alphaproteobacteria bacterium
CCTGTTCATTTTCGGCTACGGATTTTCAGCCCGGGCCCTGGCGCGGCGTCTTCAACCCCTGGGCTGGAGCATTGCTGCATCCTACCGAACGCGTGCCCAGCCCCTGCTGGATGATGGTGTCCGACCGATTTCGGCATCTGACCGGGGAGCACTGGACGCAGCCCTTTCCAAGGCGACGGCCATTCTGGTCACTGCGCCGCCGACCTCTGAAGGATGCCCGGCCCTGCAGGCCATTGTCCCTGGCCTCGCCCGGACCGGGGCCTTTCCCGATTGGATTGGCTATCTGTCAACGACAGGGGTCTACGGGGATCGTCAGGGTGGCTGGGTCTTCGAGGACAGTCGGCTTGCGGCCCAATCCATGGAGGGTGCCAGAAGGGTCGGTGCCGAGCGGGACTGGCTGGAAATCAGCCGTGGCATGGGCCTGACCGTAACGGTCCATCGGTTGCCAGGGATCTATGGCCCCGGGCGTTCTACCCTGGATCGGCTGAGGGAAGGCCGCGCACGACGCCTGATCGCACCTGGTCAGGTTTTCAGCCGTATCCATGTCGATGATCTGGCGTCCGGCCTGGCCGCTTCGATCACCCGACCCAGGGCGGGGGGTGTCTATAACCTCTGTGACGACCAACCCGCACCCAACAGCGAGGTTGTTGCATTTGCAGCCGAACTGCTCGGGCTTGAGCCGCCCCCTGCGGAAATCCTGGATCTTGCAACCCTCAGTCCCCAGGCGCGCCGATTCTATGGAGAATCCAAAAGGGTTTCCAATGCCCTTGCCAAGGCCGAGCTGGGCTGGAGGCCCGCCTTCCCGACGTTTCGTGAAGGCCTATCGGCGATCCTGGACAACGAAAATCAGAGCCGGGCGTTACGACCCGGCTAGGTGCCGGGATCAATTCTCAGGACAGCTCTTCCACGGCAGCAATCAGCCGCGCAATATCCTGTGGGCGGGACAGGCGGTGGTCGCCGTCGCGCACAAGGGTAAAGACCGAGTTCTCGCTGACAACGGCCTCGGACAGGCTGAGGGCATGCCACCAGGGGACATCAGCATCCTGCCCCCCCTGTAGGACCCAGACCGGAACATGAAGGTTCACTGGCCCGGGCAGGAGGCACCACTGCGTCCCGTCGTCCAGCAAGGTCTGACTGATCGGATAGGCGTCGCCATAGGCCGAGGGCCGCAACCAGACACCGGTCCTGGCCATCTCCGCACGATCAGCGTCAGTCATTTCCGGCTTCATCAGTTTTTCCGTAAAGTCGGCTGCCGGGGCAATGAGGACAAGGGCCTTGACCCGATCAGGCCGGGCCAGGGTCACCAGGCAGGACAGCCAGCCCCCCATGGACGAGCCCACGAGGATCACTTCACCCGAGGTCAGTTGATCCAGGACAGCAAGGGCATCGTCACGCCAGCGGGAAATCGTCCAGTCTGTAAATTCGCCGCTCGAGACGCCGTGACCGAAATAATCGAAGCGGACATAGGCGCGGTCATGGGTCAGGGCCCATTCTGACAAGGCCTCTGCCTTGGTTCCCGTCATGTCCGAGCGGAACCCGCCAAGCCAGACCACCGTCGGGCCTGCACCGGATATCTGCCGCCATGCGAGTTGGTGCCCATCCGGGCATCCCAGATATCCCGCTTTCTCAACCATGGAGAGAAAATAACTCTTCCAAACATTGGAGTCGAGAGGGGCTGTGCCTGAAACGAGGTTGAGTTACAGGTGTCGTGTGGCGAATCCTCGAAAACCTACAGTGCTCCAGGTCGTTCCTGAGCTCGAAACTGGCGGCGCTGAGCAGACGACCGTCGATGTCGCTCGGGCGCTGGTCCACTCGGGTGGCAAGGCCATTGTCGCCAGTCGTGGCGGGCGGATGACGGACCGGCTGTCTGCCGATGGTGCCCTGTTTTTTGCCATGCCTGCCCAATCCAAGAACCCGTTGACCCTGCTCAGGAACAGCCAGCAGCTGACCAGGCTCATCAAGGAATACAAGGTCGATCTGATCCACGCGCGATCCCGCGCCCCGGCCTTTTCCGCCCTGTGGGCCGCCCGGCGGACGGGGATCCCCTTCGTGGCCACCTATCATGGGGTCTACAAGGCCGGGAACCCGCTCAAGCGCTGGTATAACGCCGTCATGACCCGGGGCGATCTGGTCATCGCCAATTCAGACTATACTCGCGACCACCTGTTCGCCGAACACGGGACCTCGCCGGACAAGGTGGTCACCATTCCACGGGGTGTCGATCTAAGCCGGTTTGACCCTGCCCTGGTGGCACCCGAACGGGTTCGGAACCTGCAGGACGCCTGGGGCCTTTCGCCCGGTGATTCCAGAACCAGGATCTTGCTGGGCGGGCGACTGACACGGATCAAGGGTCACCTGACCGTCATCGAGGCCGCAGCCCGGATGAAGGCTTCAGGACGTCGGGATTTCATCATCCTCTTTGCCGGTGATGATCAGGGACGGTCCGGCTACCGGCAGGAACTTGAAGCCGCCATCAGCCGGGCGGACCTGTTTGATGAAGTGCGCCTGGTCGGCCATTGCACCGACATGCCCGCAGCCTTTCTCCTGGCCGATCTGGCCATATTGCCAACTGCGGTGCCAGAGTCCTTCGGACGCGCTGCCGTTGAGCCCCAGGCCATGGGCCGCCCTGTCATCGCCTCGGCCCATGGCGGGGTTACTGAAACCGTCGTGGAAGGCAGGACCGGCTGGCTGGTCCCGCCTGATGACCCCGCTGCCTGGACGAAGGCCCTGAGCCTGGCCCTGGACATGGGCAGGGACGCCCTGCGGGAAATGGGACAGACGGGTATTGACCGGGTCCGCCAGCTCTATTCCAATGAGACCATGTGTGCTGCAACACTTGCGGCCTATGATCACCTCCTGGCGGGGCGCAGGTCATGACAAGGGCCGGGCGACAGACCCGGGAACTCCAGCGAATCCTGGTGATCAAGCTCTCTGCCCTGGGTGACTTCGTCCTGGCCTTTGCTGCGGTCAAGCACATCCGCGAGTCTCACCCCCGGGCCCAGATCACCCTTTTGACGACCCCGGCCTACGAAACACTTGCCAGATTGACCCCCTATTTCGACTCCGTTCAGACCGATGGCAAGCCGGACAGTTTCGGTGGGTGGCTGGAGCTGCGGTCACGCCTGAAACAGGCGCGATACGATCGGGTCTATGATCTGCAGACCTCTGCGGCTTCTGCCCGGATCTTCCACCTCCTGGCACCCTTTCCACCCCCCTGGTCAGGCATAGCCTCTGGATGCAGCCTGCCCCATCGCAACCCGCAGCGCGATCGCATGCATACCCTGGAGCGTCATGCAGACCAGCTGAAGGAAGCCGGGATCTGGCCCGATGCGCCCACGGACCCCGGCGAAGCCCCCGGCCCGGACCTGAGCTGGGTTCAGGCACGGATGGCGAAAACCGGGAAGGCAAAACCGTCTGGCTCGACCCGTCCCTATGTCATGCTGATACCGGGGGGATCGGCCCACCGCCTCGACAAGCGCTGGCCGGCAGCCAGGTTCGGCGAACTGGCCCAGGCCTTTTGTGCCGAAGGCTATGATGTCCTGATTATCGGCGGCCCGCAGGAAAGCGCCATCGGCCGGGAAATCCAGCGCATGGAAGTCAGGACCCGCGACCTGACCGGTCGAACCGATTTTGCCGGGATCGCCGCCATGGGCTCAAAGGCGGCGCTCGTCGTTGGAAACGACACGGGCCCACTGCATCTGGCGGCTGCGGCTGGCGCCCCGACCATTGTGCTTTTTTCGCAGGCCTCCGACCCCATGCTGTCGGCACCCAGAGGGCATGTGTTGGTCCTGCAATCGTCCTCGCTTGAAGATTTGTCTGTGGCTGCCGTCGCACAGGCGGCGAATGCTTTGATCGCGGGCGCAGCAGCGACTTGATCCCATGGCGAGGTAGGATCATATACGCCATGCAATGGTGTGCGCCACGCGCCCGCCAACTCATGCCTGTTTCAATAGCTCACGGAGCAAAAGCCGATTCGCCGCCCCATGCAGGCGCCGCCCGTCAAAGACGGTCCGCGTATCAATGAAGACATCCGCGTCCCCCGTGTCCTGCTGATTGACCAGCACGGCGAGAAACAGGGCGTCATGCCAACCTCGTCGGCACTGGAAGCTGCCGCAGAGGCCGGTCTCGACCTTGTGGAGATCGTGCCCAATGCAGATCCGCCGGTCTGCAAGATCCTGGACTACGGAAAGTTCAAGTTCCAGGAACAGAAAAAGAAGAACGAGGCACGCAAGCGGCAGAAGGTCGTCGAGATCAAGGAGATCAAGCTTCGACCCAATATCGACACTCACGACTACGAAGTGAAGGCGCGTTCCATGCACCGCTTCTTCGAAGAAGGCGACAAGGTGAAGGTCACCCTGCGTTTCCGCGGTCGTGAACTCGCCCACCCCGAGCTGGGCATGAAGCTGCTGCAACAGGTCAAGGCCGACTTCGAGCCGGTCGCAAAGGTTGAATATGAGCCCCGGATGGAAGGCCGCCAGATGATCATGATCCTGGCACCCAAATAATCGGAGCCGGGGTTCAACCCGACTGAAATCAAGGCGGCCACGGGCAACCGGGCCGCCTTTTTCATGGCTCGGCCCCAGAACCAAGGGCGCCATGATCCCTGTCAAACCCAAGTCAAAAAAGGACTGGAAAGGGTGACGAACTGATGACAGTGTTGAGGGCTGAAAAGAAACATGCTGCACCAGCAGTCAACATGGGGAGTGAAGCACTTATGTCGAAGATGAGATTCTATAGTGGAGTGTCGGCAGCGGCAGTCGCACTGGCTGCGCTTGCATCGACGTCGGCCTGGGCGGCCGATGAAACAACGAAATCCACAACCGTCGAAGAAGTCGTCGTTACGGGCTCGCTGATTGCAGGCACGCCCAAGACCACAGCCATTCCGATTGCCGTCATCGGCCAGGAAGAACTTGAAAAGCGCGGCTCGCCGTCCGTTCTGGACGTGATCAAGTCCCTGCCGATCATCGGTCCGGTTCTCGGCGATTCGAACCAGTTTTCCACGGCGGCGCAGGGCCGCAACGGCGGCGGCACCTTCAACATCCGTGGTCTTGGTGCCGAGCGCACCCTGGTCCTGCTGAATGGCAAGCGCTTCACGGGCTACCGCTCCGACACCAACCTGCTGCCCCAGGCCGCTATCGGACGGGTTGAAGTCCTGAAGGACGGCGCGGCAGCGACCTACGGCTCCGATGCCATTGCCGGCGTGGCCAACGTCATCACCCGGAAGAACTTCAGCGGTCTGGAACTGACGGCAGACTACCGCCAGGTGCCAGGCTCCAATGGCGACTATACCGGAAGCGCCCTCTACGGCTGGGTCGGGGACACCTCGAACCTGATGATCAGCCTTGGCTATCAGCATCGCTCGGAACTCAGCAACACCGAGCGCGACTGGGTGCTTCAACCCTATCTTTCCAATCCGTCCGGCTGGTCGGTGCTCGGTAATCCGGGTGCATGGACCATCAAGAACGCTGCTGGCGGCACCGGAACGACCGTCGGATTTGCGGTCGACGCCAACTGCGCTGCCGTCGGGGGCACGGTCGGCTTCACCGGCGCAACTCCGGCCTGCTATTTCAGCTATCTGCCCTTCGACAACCTCGTTGAAGAGCAGGATTTCTACCAGGCCTATGGCGAATTCAATGCAGATGTGGGCGACACCGGCAAGTTCCATGTCGAAGCGCTCTATGCCATGTCGAACCAGCCTGATTACCGGTTCTCGCCGGGCTATCCCCCGACGTCCGGCCCGAGCGGCCCGGGCAGCGTCAACGTGTTCAGCGTTGCGGGGACCAATCCGGGCTTCAACACCTTCCTGACCCAGACCGGCAACAGCGCCCTGATCGGCGTGGCCAAGAGCGCGACAGCGACCCTGTGGCGTCCGCTGGGCAATGGCGGCAACAATTCGACGGGCGGCCTCGGCGGTCAGAGCGGCAGTCGCAAGTATGAGGAAGTTCACCTGTCGGCGGGTCTGAAGGGCGAAACCGGCATTCTTGGCGCCAAGTATGACGTCAGCGCCACCTATATCGCGGAATGGCAGGACCAGCAGACCACCGACATCCTGATCGACCGACTGCAAAACGCCCTGAACGGCCTTGGCGGTGCCAACTGCACCGGCACGACCCCGGGCGCGGGCGGCTGCCAGTACTTCAACCCCTTCTCCAACGCCTATGCTGCCAATCCGGCCCTGGGAAAGACCAATCCGGGCTATGTCTCGGCCAACGCCAATGATCCCAAGCTGGTGGCATGGCTGTTTGACCGCCAGAAATACCGCGCCCAGCAGGACACCTTCGTGGTGGACGCCGTCCTGAGCGGCAAGACCGCCATTACGCTTCCGGGCGGCGACATCGGATGGGCGGCCGGCGCGCAGTATCGCAAGGTAACCTTCATCCAGCAGATCGACAGCCCCTACTACAATGCGCAGGTCACCCCCTGCCCTGTGGTCGGAACGACCAATTGCGCCTTCAAGACCGGCCCCTACATCTTCCTGGGGCAGAACATTCCGCTCCGCCTCGAGCAGGCCGTCTATGCGGTCTTCGGCGAACTGAACCTGCCCGTCACGAGCACGCTGAACGCCTCGCTGGCCCTGCGCTATGAGGACTATGGCGGACAGACCGGCTCCACCACCAATCCGCAGTTCCGCGCCAAGTGGCAGGCCACCGACTGGTTCGCCCTCCGCGGCTCCATCGGCACCTCGTTCAGAGGTCCGACGGCCGCAAACGTGGCCCCCACAGGCACAACCGGCCTGTCGGGCATCACGGCCGCTGGCAACAACTTCAAGTCCGTCGACTTCTTCGGAAATCCGGCGGTGGGTCCTGAAAAGGCCGTCACCTACAGCTTCGGGGGCATTTTCCAGACCTCGAACATGACTGCCACAGTCGACTACTGGTCGATCAAGATGGATGACCAGATCGTCAATGTTCCCGCCAACATCGTCGCAACCGCAGTTGCGGGTACCGGCAATGGCAGCCAGACCGTGAACTGCTCCAGCGGCCTGCGAAGCCTGATTACCTTCAACAACAACAATGCCTGCGTTCAGGGCGTAACGGTTGGCAATGACATTGCCCGGATCCGGTCGGACACCACCAACGGCCCGACGATCGAAACCAACGGGATCGACGCGGACATCAACTACCGGTTCGACGACATCTTTGAAGGCGATGTAAACCTGGGTGCCAATGTCAGCTATGTCCTGGCCTACAAGCAGGCGGCCTTTATTGCAGGCGGCGTGACGGTCTCGGCAGCCTATGACGCTGTGGGCTTCACCAACTATGACCGTCTGCCGGGCACCATCCCGAAATGGCGCGGTCAGTTCTATGCCGATTACAACCGCGGCAACCACAACCTCCGCTGGACCCTCAACTATGTTGACGGTGCCACGGACAATCGCGGACCAACCACCGTACAGACGGGCGCTTCGACCAACTGCACCGTGGCCAATGCCAAGGCCGGGACGGCAACAAACTGTCAGCTGACGACCCTGGGTCTGGAACTGGATCCCTTCATTTCCAACGACCTGACCTATCGTCTGCTGCTGCCGAACAACATGACCCTGACAGCTTCGGTGCTGAATGCCCTTGATCGCGAGCCTTCCAGGGCCCGGATCGAGTACAGCTACGACCCCTTCATCGGTAATGCCCTCGGCCGGACCCTGAAGGTCGGTCTGAAGAAGAAGTTCTAAGTCTTTCGCCCGGCAGATATCAGCCGGGATCAACAAGACTGAGCGGTCGCCCCCGGGCGGCCGCTCTTTTTGTTTATGGGCCGGGACAGCCTTGCTCCGTCAGGATCAGGGGCCTATCACCCCCCGCATGTCCACCGCCTCACAGCCAGAAGCGCCCGCGCCACGGTTCGCCGCAGCGTCACTGATTGCGGTGATCTTCATCAACATGCTGGGCTTCGGGATCATCGTTCCCCTGCTGCCCTTCTATGCGAAGTCCTTCAATGCAGCCCCCTGGCAGATCGGTCTGATTTTCGGGGCCTATTCCGTCGGGGCCTTCTTCGGCGAGCCCTTCTGGGGTCGGCTGTCAGACAGGTATGGCCGCAAGCCCCTGCTGATCTCGACCATTACCGGCAATTGCCTTTGCTATCTGGCCCTGGCCTTTGCCCCCAACATCTGGGTCGCCTTTGTCATCCGTCTGCTGGGTGGCCTTGCCGCCGGCAATGGTGCGGTGGTCCAGGGCTATATCGCCGACGTGACCCCGCCGGAAAAGCGGGCGCGGCAGATGTCCTACCAGGGCGCGGCCTGGAATGTCGGACTGATCATCGGCCCCTCCGTCGGAGGGTTTTTCGCCCATACCGGCATGGGCCCTGCCGGTTTCCGCATCCCCCTGTTCATTGCATCAGGGCTGGCGGCCCTCTGCGTGATCGCCATCACCATCGTCATCAAGGAAAGCCGGGTCAGGGACGAGGGCATCAGCCATCGCCCCAGCCGCTGGTCCGCCATTGGCGAAGTGACCCGTCACCCGGTCATTGGGCGGATGATGCTGTTGACCTTCCTGGTGGGCTTTGCCTTCACCGGAATTGAGTCCCAGTTCGGCCTGTGGTCACAGGCCCGGTTTGACTGGGGGCCCCGCAATATTGCCGTGTGCTTTGCCTTCACCGGCGTGACAGCCTTCTTCACCCAGACCCTGCTGACCGGTCGTCTCTCGGAACGCTTTGGAGAGGGCACCATGCTGGCCACAGGCATGGCCATGACCGCATTGGCTGCCGCCCTGCAGGTCTTTTCAGTAAATGGTGCCATGACGGTCGGCCTGATGTGCCTGACCGCGGCCGGTCAGTCCGTGGCCTTCCCCAATGTCGGCGCGATCATTTCCCGGACTGTGGACCCGCATCGGCAGGGGCAGATCCTGGGGCTGAACAATGCCGCAGGGGCCCTGGCGCGGGTTGTGGGGCCGATCTTTGCAGGCCTGATGGTCCCGGTCGTTCGCGACGGGCCCTTCATTCTGGGTGCTCTGGTCGTGGCACCGGCCATTCTGCTGGCCCTTTCGGCGACCCGGCGCGCGACGGCCAGGACGGCAACCCATACCTGACAGGACGGGTAAAAGACTCCCAAGCCTTGCAATCCCCGGGGCTTTGGCGTATCTGCCCATCCCTTCGGAACTGTCTGGCCCAAAGGCATGCCAGGGCGGTTCATCAATACACCAGAGGACGGGGTCGCAAGATTCCGACGTGAAATGCCCAAACTGAAGACCAAATCAGGCGCCAAAAAGCGCTTCAAGATCACGGCTACGGGTAAGCTCAAGGCCGGTGTGGCCGGCAAGCGCCACCGCCTGATCAGCCACTCCGCAAAATATATCCGCCAAAACCGCGGCACGAAGGTGATGAGCGAGTCTGATAAAAAGACCATCCGCACCTACCTGCCCTACGGCCTTTGATCGGAGACCTGACACATGGCACGCGTTAAAAGGGGCGTTACCGCCCACGCCAAGCACAAGAAGGTTCTGGAACAGGCCAAGGGTTTCTATGGCCGCCGCAAGAACACCATCCGCACGGCCAAGGCCGCTGTGGACAAGGCCGGACAGTATGCCTACCGCGACCGTAAGGTCCGCAAGCGTAACTTCCGCTCCCTCTGGATCCAGCGGATCAACGCCGCTGCACGCCTCGAGGGCATGACCTATGCTCGATTTATTCACGGCCTTGATCTGGCCGGGATCGAAATCGACCGCAAAGTCCTTTCCGACATCGCGGGCGCTGACCCGGTTGGTTTCAAGGCCATCGCTGACAAGGTTCGCGCCGCGCTGGGTTGAAGCCTTCGGAGTCATCTGACTCCCTGAGCCGACAAAAGCCCTTCGGCGGAACCGCCGGAGGGCTTTTTGCTGTCCTCTTCCCGCCCCCCGTCCATGCCTCTATGAACGCAGCATCATGATCGACAAACTTCAAGCCGATATCACCGCCGCCATTGCAGCGGCCACTGACGCCCAGGCCCTGGACGCCGTGCGGGTCGCCGCCCTCGGCAAGACGGGCTCCATATCGGAGCTGCTGAAATCCCTTGGCGGCATGGGCCCTGACGACCGCAAGGTCCAGGGTCCGCTGATCAACGGTCTGCGTGACCGGATCTCGGCCGCGCTCGCCGCCCGCAAGGCGGACCTGGAGACGGTCGAACTCAACGCCAGACTGGCAAGCGAGCGGGTCGACCTTTCCCTGCCCGCACCGCCCCGTCGCAAGGGCTCGGTCCACCCGACCATGCAGGTCATGGACGAGATGATCGCCGTCTTCGCCGAAATGGGTTTCTCGGTGGCGGAAGGCCCGGACATCGAGAC
>CAIYSH010000110.1 GCA_903928755.1 uncultured Alphaproteobacteria bacterium
CGGAGGGTGTCTTCTTCGCTGCTTCGGCCTTTGTCAGCAAAAGTGTTTCCGGGTTCGGAATCCTGGCTGCAGCCAGTCTTATTGATTTCATCGGCCTGAAAAGTGGTGTGGACCCATCTTCCATGCCGCCAGAGACCATCCGCAGCCTTGCCGTCTTCTATTGTCCGCTGATCACGGCGCTCTATCTGATCGGCCTGATTTTGCTGTTCGGCTACCCTCAAGGAGGGAATAGGCGGACCTGACCCTAAGGTGCACAAATCCGTCAGATCCAGTCACAGTCAGCCCCCGGTCAATAAAATCATGGAGCCCACACCCCAGGCATCGTCGCCTTAGGACCAGCTAGGACCCTAACCCAAAAACGAACCCATGCCTTTATCAGACGTTTGACGCGCCCGGCTGCCATCGCAACCTAGGCCGCAAATTGCGCCACCTGACACACCATCCACACAAAACTCGCGACAGACATTAAGGCCAGCGATTCCCGCGCCAAACGAACCATGATCAAAGCTCCTTGTTGATGTTCTGTGTATGTTCCTATTCCTGTTTTGTTCTCAGCACAACCCCCTCAACTTGCGACAGGGCTGAAACTTTTCGGCACCAGTTTTCCGTCCACAAGGGCGAGAACCCGATCCATATGCCGCGCAAGATCGAAATTATGCGTCGCAACCAGGGCTGCAACCCCCTCCTGTCGCGCCAGGGCATAGAGGTTTTCGAAGACCGCGGCTGATGTCGCAGGATCGAGATTGCCTGTGGGCTCATCGGCCAGAAGCAGACGCGGCCGGTTTGCCAGTGCCCGGGCTATGGCCACCCTCTGCTGCTCACCGCCGGACAGCTGCGCCGGTTGATGCTCCAGCCGCTCTGAAAGTCCGAGTTGTCCCAGCAGAGCTTCGGCTCTGTCACGGGCGGCACGGCGGGTTTGTCCGGCAATCATCTGCGGGAGTGCAACATTATCGAGCGCCGAGAATTCCGGAAGCAGATGGTGGGCCTGATAGACAAACCCGATACGCGAGAGGCGGATACGGGTCCTCTGTGCATCGCTCAGCCCAGCACAATTGCGATCCTCAATATAGATCTGTCCGGCCGTAGGCTGCTCCAGCAGGCCGGCCGCATGCAAAAGGGACGACTTTCCTGATCCCGACGGCCCGACAAGGCCAACGATTTCCCCCCGCATGAGGTCAAGATCAGCACCTGCCAGAACATGAAGCAGCCGCTCACCCGATCGATAGGTCCGCGCCAGTCCGCGAATGGCCAGAACCCGCTCACTCATAACGCAGGGCCTCTACCGGATCGATGCGGGATGCCCGCCAGGCCGGCATCAGGGTTGCGGCAAAGGCCATGGCAAGCGACCAGCCCGTGATGGTCGTGACTTCGGCCCAGTCAATCTTCGCCGGGATGCGGGACAGGAAATAGATGTCTGCCGAGAAAACCTGGGATCCCGTCAGCCATTCCACAATGCGCTGTATGGTGTCGATATTCAGGCAGAAGACGATGCCCAGGGTCAGACCTGCAAGGGTTCCCAGAATGCCGATAGACGCGCCGACCATGAAGAAGATCCTCAAGATGGCACCCTGCCCCGCCCCCATGGTCCTGAGGATGGCGATATCCCGACCCTTGTTTTTCACCAGCATGATCAGGCCTGAGATGATGTTCATGGCGGCAATCGCCACCAGCAGCATGAGGATCAGTCGCATGACATTGCGCTCAACCTGCAGGGCTCCCCAATAGGAGGCATTCTTCTGCGTCCAGTCTGATACAATGGCAGTCGGACCCGCAACCCTGGCAACC
>CAIYSH010000111.1 GCA_903928755.1 uncultured Alphaproteobacteria bacterium
ATTGGCTGATAGACGCAAGGCACCGAGATGCTGCAGGGAAAGGGATCGATAGACCTTTGAGGGTGATTTGGAGACTTCCGTCCACAGGCTCAAAGCTTCAGCGGAACGCCCTTGATCAAAGGCCTCAAGCGCCTTGCTGTAACTCTCGGATGCCTTTGCAGACGCCTTGTCCCGGTAGGAATTATAGCCCGCGAAAGCGCCATAAACTGCCAGGGCTGCGACAAGGGCACCAACCCCCCAGGGCAGGATTTTCAGCGCAAGCGCCTTGTAGTGGTCAGAGCGAATCTGCTCCTCAACCTCTTCAAAGACATCCACCACGTCAGAACTCCGCGCGAAAAGCGTACAGGGATAGAGCGGCGGAACCTATAGCGGCTGGCCTTGCGCCGCAATGTCCCGGGGCCCTGCACCTGCAGGAAACCTCGTTTGACCTGCAACCGTGGCCGAACCGTGGCGGCGATTACGCCCTTCCCGGGACTACATCCATCAAGCCTGCACTGTTTGAGACGGGTATGCGGTGGACAAGTTTCCATCTAATGCGCAAACCCGACGCACAGCCACTTCCGGCGGAACCACCAGGATCAGATCCGGAGATCGTGATGCAGGCCCTGTCCGATGACGAGACGGTCACCCTCCTGCAGGGACATGTGGATGTCCGCTACAGGCCGGGCTCCATTCAACCCCTGCGCTTTCCGGTGCCGGAAACAGATTATTACGACCCCTTCAACCGCTGGGTCGCTTCCTGTCCCGCAGGAGTCCGCATCCGGGTGCAGACCGACGCCAGGGACCTGAGGCTGAAAGTCAGGCAGCGCCTGTCTCCACCCGCGCAAGATGCCGAACGCCGCGGAGCCTTTGATCTGTTTGTTGACGGCCATCTGGTCGAACGCGCATGGGGCGAAGGTGGAGCCTTGATGGACCCACAGACCGGACTGCTCACGGGCAACGAGGCCAATACGGTGCATTTTTCCGGCCTGCCGGCCGGAGACAAGGTGATCGAAATCTGGCTGCCACAGGCCGCAACCATCTCCATAGTCGAGCTTGCGCTGACCGACCACGCCAGCTGGCGGCCCGCCCCGGACGACAGGCCCAGAATCCTATTCCATGGCAGCTCCATCACCCATTGCATGGAAGCAGATGGTGCCAGCGCAGGCTGGCCCGCCATTGCGGCAGAGCTGGCCGGCTTCAGCCATCAAAATCTTGGCTGGGCCGGATCATGTCTGCTCAGCGCACTGGCTGCCCGGGTGATCCGGGATGCCAAGGCAGACGCCATCATTCTCAAGCTCGGCATCAACGTCTGGCCCGAAGGTGCACTCAAGACCCGCACATTTCTCGACTCTGTCCACGGCATGCTGTCCATCATACGTGAGAAGCACCGCACCACGCCGATTGTCGTGGTCTCACCCATCTATTCCCCCGGCCGGGAGAACGGGGGTGAAGGCCTTTCCCTTGAAGCCATGAGAACCCTGCTGCAGCAGGCCGTTCAGGCCCGCATACGGTCTGAAGATACCCATATCCGCTACCTCAGCGGACTTGATCTGTTTGGCAGCGCAGACGCCCACCTGCTTCCGGACAACCTTCATCCAAATACCGCAGGCTACAGACTGATGGGGGAGAGGTTTCATGCCGCCATGCTGTCGGGGCCTGATCGCCTGATCCAGGACTAGCCTGCCAGGCGATTGTAGTCGTCAGGACTGAAACCCAGCAACAAGGGCCCGGATCCTTCCACGACGGGGCGCTTGATCATCGAAGGGTAGGCCACCATCAGGTCAATGGCGCGGTCTGCTGTCAGGTCTGTCCGGTCAGTCTCTGGAAGTTGACGAAAGGTCGTCCCCTTCCGGTTCAGCACCCGCTCCCACCCAGCCTCACTGACCCATTTCGCCACTGTAGCCCGGTCGATCCCCCGGGATTTGTAATCATGGAATTCATAATCGACCCCTTTGGACTCCAGCCACGCCCTGGCCTTCTTCATGGTGTCGCAAGCCTTGATCCCGTAGACTTTGACGATCGGCACCTGACCCTCCCCGGTAAACCTAGCGGACACCCAGCCGAACCAGAACGGCCCGGGGAATACGATAGTCGCGGATGACCGCAGCATGGTCCTTCAGACCAAGGACATCCCGCTGGATGAAGAATTTCCACACAGCATCTGCAGCCTCCCTGAGGAGGACCTCGCGGCCATGTCTGGCTTCAAGATCAACGTCCTCCAGCCGCAAGAGCGATTCTTCCACGGCCCGACCGGCGCGCCCCAGGGTCGAAGCCATTTCAGAGGCGATTTCACCCTGGAGTGTCGTTTCTCCAGACTCGAAAGGGCTCCCGCCTTTGAGGGATTGAGGCAATCTCAGGGACATTTGACCAGACTATCAGGCTGCGATGGATTTGCCATGGTCACCGGCCATTAAGCAGGAATGCCCTAAACAGAGCAGGCATCAGAAAGACGGACTTCATGACGAACCTGGTATCCGTGCTTGGCATTCTCATTGTTCTGGCCCTGCCGATCAACGCGGCGGCCCAGAATGCCGGTCAAATCGCGCTGGCGAAAAAGGGCGCAAACTGTCCGGGATGCAACCTGTTCCAGGCCGATTTTTCCGGCATGGAGATTTCCGGGCGTAACTATTCGGGCGCGCGCCTGCGACAGGCCGACCTGAGCCTCGTCGTCCTGAACCGGACAAGCTTCGCCCGCGCCGACATGCGGGACGTCAATGCCTATGGCGGCGTGTTCTCTTCAGCGAATTTTTCAGGCGCCGACCTCACCCATGCCAGTTTTGTCGGAACCTTCCTGGCCAATGCCAACCTTGCCGGAGCCCGCCTCGAAGGCACGAATTTTTCAGGGGCCGAACTGGGCAAGGCCAGGGGACTGACCCAGGGCCAGCTGGATCGTGCCTGTGGCGATCAACAGACCCAATTGCCGCGCGGACTGCGCATCCCCACCTGCTGACCCGGAGAGATTGCGACACTCCGGGCCACCGCTGCGGTGCTAGATCCTGATCGGAGGCGCTGTGCGGATGTGCAGTTCCTTCAGCTGTTTTTCAAACACCTCTGATGGCGCATTCATCAACAGATCCTGACCCTGTTGGTTCAGCGGGAAGGCAATGACCTCCCGGATCGCTGTCTGGTTGGCCAGCAGCATGACGATGCGGTCAA
>CAIYSH010000112.1 GCA_903928755.1 uncultured Alphaproteobacteria bacterium
GAGCACCTTCCTGGCGATCATGAGCCACGAGATCCGGACACCGCTGAACGGTGTGCTTGGCATGGCGCAGGCCATGGCCGCTGATCCCTTGCCGAAGGTCCAGGAGGAACGGCTATCGGTCATAAGCCAATCGGGCGAGGCCTTGCTCACCATCCTGAATGATGTGCTGGACCTATCGAAGATAGAGGCAGGCGAGTTCGAGATCGAGGCTATACCTTTCGATCTGGAGAATTTGGTTGGGAGTGCAGGGGCGGCGTTTGCTGCGATCGCCGACGCCAAGGGCCTGACGTTCAGCATTTTGGTCTCGGACGCCGCCAAGGGGACCTACCTTGGCGATCCCACGCGCCTGCGCCAGATCATCAGCAACTTGATCTCCAATGCGCTGAAGTTCACATCGAACGGAGAGGTCCGGATCGAGGCAATCTTCGAGGACCAGCTGAGGATCAGCATCTCGGATTCCGGCATCGGCATTGCGCCTGAAGGTCTGGAGGACCTTTTCAAGCCTTTCAAGCAGGTGGATCCGTCAACCACCCGGCGCTATGGTGGCACGGGGTTGGGTCTGTCGATCTGCAGGCACATCGCCAGGCTTATGGACGGCGACATCGGCGTGGAAAGCCAGGTCGGCAAGGGATCCAGGTTCACGGTCACGCTCCCCCTGACAAAACTGGCGCGCACACAGGCCCCTGCCGACAACCTGAAGATCCCGGGGTCTGCCTCGGAGCCTGCGCCATTTGGGGGGGCTGGATTTCGTCTTCTGGCCGCCGAAGATAACCTCATCAACCAGCAGGTCCTGCGCGTGCTGCTCAATCAGATTGGGATTGAGCCCGTCTTTGTCATCAACGGCGAGGAGGCCGTCACCGCCTGGCGTGATGGCGTGTGGGACCTGATCCTGATGGATATACAGATGCCGGTCATGGACGGCATGACCGCGACCCGGATGATCCGCGCCGAGGAACGGGCCGACCGCCGACCTGGGACGCCCATCATCGCCCTGACGGCTGATGCCATGACGGATCAGGTAGCAGCCTATGGGGAGGCCGGCATGGATGGTCTGATCGCCAAGCCACTGTCGGCGGCGAACCTGTTCGAAGTTCTGAACGGGGTGCTGGCAGACAAATCGTAAAACTGGCCCGTCAGGACCACAGCCATGGCAAGTGCCGACATCGGCTGTTCAGTAAGGATTCCGTCACGGCACGGTGGCATGTTTCGCCGCATGACGATGCAGGTACCCTTTAACCCCTCGCCAGAACTCGAAACACGTTTGCGAGGTGCGCTCCTGCCCGGCGAGCGCCTGCTGTGGAGTGCGAGCCCGGCACCTCACAAGCTGCTCTGGGGATTCGCGGGCTGGGTATTTGCCATTCCCTGGACTGGGTTTGCGCTGTTCCAGGAGTCGCGTTTCCTGCCATTGATGTTTGCCACCTTGGAGTCGCGCAATCCAGCGGACTGGATTTCCGGGATCGTCTTCCCGCTATTTCTCCTGCCATTCGTCTTGTCGGGCTTTGTGATGTTGTGGGAACCGTTCAGGGTCCTGCGCAATGCCAGGCACACGGTCTATGGCTTGACCGATATGCGCATGCTGCGCCTTCTGGCCGGGCCGAGGTTCGACAGCACCAGTATCATGTTCAGTCAGATGGGCAGGCTTGGCGTCAGCGCCGATGCAAGGGGCTATGGCACCTTGTTCATAAAGAAGGGGGCCACCCGCGACAGCCTGGGTAACAGGAAGATCGACCGTTTCGACGTGCCCGGCATTGCGAACGTTGCGCAGCTGAAGGACTTGCTGACCGAACAATTGGCCAGAGCACGTTCTGAAGGAACCCGTCTCTAGGTCAGAACCCCGGCTCCGTCCGCAATCGTGCAACCTGTGCCCCGATGTCCTGGAGAGGGTCTAGCCGGGCTTCCTGCATAACCAGCGCGCCCTGTGGAAGTTCTCGGCGTTATCAACCCAGCCCGTGATGTCTTTGGCGACAAGATTACGGTTCACTACGAAAAACAGCGGGATTGTCGCCTCGTCATTGAGCATGATCTGCTCTGCCTGGGACAACAGGTCAGCGCGCCTGTCGATATCGGCCTCATGGTCGGCCGCGTCCAGCAGCGAGTCATAGATCTTGCTGTCATAGTCTCCGTAGTTCTGTCCGCCTGTGTCGGATTTGAAGAGGCCCAGAAAGGTCGTGGCGTCATTGAAATCGGCATACCAGTTCATGACCCCGACATCGAAGTCCCGCATGCGGAAGGCCGCGAAAGCGATCTGGGATTCATTCTGGACGACCTTTGCTCTGACCCCGATTTCGGCCCAGTCGGCCTGGACGGCCTGGCTGATCAGAATGCTGTCGGGATTGTTCGGTGTCTTGATCTCGAAGGACAGTGGATTTTCGGGCCCATATCCCGCTTGCGAAAGCAGTTTTTTTGCATCCATAACCCGCTGGGCACGGGTGAGATTGGCCCAGTAGGTGTGCGCACCGTATCTGTAATTCGCCGTTCCTGGCGGAACGAAAGCGTAGGCTGCAGCCTGTCCGGAACGCATGAGTTTTCCGGTAATGAATTCGCGGTCAACCGCCTCTGAAAGGGCGCGTCTGACCCGGACGTCCTTGAAGGCTGCAATGTCACGGGTATTGAACGACATGTAGCTTGTCGCCAGTGAGACATGTGTCCTGGCCATTCCGGGCATGGCCGCGCGGATCCGGTCAATGCGATTGGACTGGAAACTCGTATTGATATCAAGCTCGCCCTTGAGCACCCGGCGCTCGGCCATGACTGAATCATTGGTCGGATAATAGTTGACCCGATCAAAGCAGACCTTTTCGGCCTCATAGAAGGTCGGGCTCTTGGTGACCTCGATATGGTCACCGAGTTTCCAGCTCATCAGCCTGAAGGGGCCATTGCCAACGAAATGCGCTGGCTGTGTCCAGGCGTCGCCCCACTTTTCCACCACGTGCTTGGGGATGGGATAGAAGCTCTGGTGCTTGGCAATTTCCGGCAGGTAGGGGGCAGGGTGTTCCAGCGTCAGCTGCAGGGTCCTGGCATCCAGGGCCTTGGCACCCAGTTCCCCGGGCGAGACCTTCCCTTCATTCAGCGCCTGGCCATTTTTCAGGATGTAGACCAGATATGAATAGATCGACGCGGTTTTTGGATTGAGGATCCGCTGGTAGGCATAGACAAAGTCATCTGCGGTGACCGGAACGCCATCGGACCAGAGGGCCTCCCGAAGGTGAAAGGTCCAGACCAGGCCATCTCGGCTGGTCTCCCAGGATGTCGCCATGCCCGGGATCCGTGCCGCGCCTGGTCCGTCGGTCGTCAGCCCGACGATCAGGTCGGAAATGACGGAAAAGTCGTCAAGCAGGGTGGATTTCTGGGGGTCGAGCGTTTCGACCTCGGAGTTGTTTCCGTATTCGAGACACATCTTGCCGACAGGGCAGGCGGGCCGGCTGGCTGTTTTCTGGCAGGCAGACAGGCCCAGCGCGGCAATCAGGGCAAAAATCAGGCCGACGGTACGCAATATTGGACTCGCATGGGTTCTGGACAGGGCAGGGGTCGCACTCTTGAGCACGCTTGTCGAGGCAGGCTAAAGTGGCAGACGTACGATTGCCTTCAGACCGCCGCTCTGCCTGTTTTCCAGTTCGACATTGCCGCCATGTGCCATGGCAACTGACCGTACGACCGCCAGTCCTAGGCCAATGCCACCCGTGTCACGATTGCGGGAGGGTTCGCCCCTGTAAAAGGGTTCAAAGACTTTTTCGCGCTCTTCCTCGGGTATCCCCGGACCCTGATCTTCGATCTCGATCACAGCGAAGCCCTGGTCCCTGCGGATCCGGGCTGTCGCACGGCCACCGAACTTGACGGCATTGTCGAGCAGGTTGGTAAAAAGCCGCCGCAAGGCGACCGTGTCACCGGTCAGGGTGATCCTGGATTGCTCTGCCAGCGTCACCGTGGCACCCGTCTCGGCCATTTCATCGCAGAGGCTTTCCACCAGAGTGGAGAGGTCCAGAGGGGTGCGGTCTCCTGCGTGGCTTGCGTCGCGGACAAAGCTCAGGGCTGCGGATATCATCTGCTCCATCTGATTGATGTCATTGGCCATCTTGAGTCGGAGGTCCTCGGGCGCTGCCTCGATCCGGAATTTGAGCCGGGTAAGAGGTGTCCGAAGGTCATGTGCGATGGCGCCGACCATGGAGGTGCGATCCTCTACATATCGCTTGAGCCGCTGCTGCATCTCGTTGAAGGCATTGGCTGCGACCTTGATCTCGGAGGCTCCGGTCAAGGACAGAGAGATGGGTTCAGACTGAGGATCCCGGCCTAGACGCTCGGCGGCTGCGGAAAAAATCTCGAAGGGCCTGACCAGTCTGCGGGCCACGATCCAGGCCATGGGGGCCATGGCCAGTGCAGAGAGCAGGAACCAGAGCGCAAGTCGCTGCTGCCAGATGTTGAGGCCCAGGAGGTGGGCTGGCTTGACGATTTTCCATTGGCCATCCGGCTGCAGGACACCCACCGAGAAGGGCGCAATCAGAAAAAGCTCGGCGCTGGGCGCACCCCGACGGGCCAACTGGTCACGTACGATCCTCAGAACCCTCCGGTCCGCGAAGGGGCTTCTGTCACCGGTAATGCGGACCCGGGTCTGATCAACACCAAGAGACCGCGCCATGGCCTCCTGAAGGGCACTGGAATTGCGACCTTCCATTGGCGGGCCTGGCGGTGTTGGCGCCGTGCGGACCTCCAGAATACGGCGTTCCGCAAAGGCAGGCTGCATGCCACGATAGACCTGAACCACCTCGCCAATACGATAGACATCGGGTGTGGGCGGAGGCAGGTTGAACAGGAGCAGGAGGTTCACGGCCTGGGCCGCGATCAGACTGATACTGATCAGGCTCAGGATCCGGGCAAACATGGACCCGGAGGGCGCCCTCCTGCGGTCTGCCAAATTCCTGACATCCGGGCTCAAAGCTTTCGGACCTTGGCAATGAACATATAGCCCTCATGCC
>CAIYSH010000113.1 GCA_903928755.1 uncultured Alphaproteobacteria bacterium
TCTCGAGGTTGTGATTGAAGACGTCAGGCTTTGCGTCGATGACCGTTTCCGCTGCCTCAACCGGCTTCCTCAGAAAATCGGGGGTGAGAATTTCAATGGTTGTGCCGGGGGCTGCGCTCCGGATCGCAGAGACAACAGCTGCAAAGTGCGCGGCACCGCCATCGGCAAGATCGTCGCGGTCTACCGATGTGACCACAACGTGTTTCAGGCCCATTTTCAACACGGCATCAGCAACCCGGGCAGGCTCGGTCGGATCCAGGGGGTTTGGCTTGCCCGGCGCCACATTGCAGAAGGCGCAGGCCCGGGTGCAGATTTCCCCCATGATCATCATGGTGGCATGGGCCTGGGTCCAGCACTCTCCGATGTTCGGACAGGCGGCTTCCTCGCAGACCGTCGTCAAGCCGTGGGTCTTTACGATCTCGCGCGTGGCGTTGTAGCCCGCCGATCCTGGCGCCCGAACCCGCAGCCATTCAGGCTTGCGCAGCACTGGCGTATCTGGCCGTCCCTGCTTTTCAGGGTGACGCACCCTGGCGCCGCTTCGTGTGTCGATGACTGTTGCCATGGTCCCTAGATCGTCTTTCAGCGAGCCGGGATCAAGGGTGAAAGGGACGGCTTGCATCGGCGCGTGTTTATGGGCTGATGACTGTATGATCCGACGCGTTTTTCTGACCGTGGCGCTCATCCTGTCATCAACGGGATGCGATCGTGGTGATGTGGCCCGGCCCTTTGCCGAAAGCCGCACCCCCCCGGATCTGTCGGCGCGGTTCTTCATGCCGGAAGCCTGGGCCTGGGGCTACCTGCAGGTCGGCAACAACCCGCCGCAGAGATATGGGGTTGCCTCCACCTGGCGCGCCCCACGGGCGACCATCCTGATCCTGCCCGATACCGGAGAGTGCGCGGAGGCCTGGTTTGAGACCGCAACGGAACTGACACTTCGCAGCTATTCCGTCTGGGTTCTGGATCGGGCGGCGGAATGTGGTTCGGGTCGCCAGAGCTCTCCACGGGACCGAATTCATGTCAGATCCTTTGATCCCGATGTTGCGGCGGTAAAGTCCCTGCTGCGGATTGTCATCCGGCCGAACGGCGAAACCCCGGTCATATTGCTGGGTCAGGGCCAGGGTGCCATGCTGGCCTTGCGCGCTGTCGAGACAGGCTTGACGGTCGATGGTCTCGTCCTGTCTTCCCCAACCGGTGCAATGCCACCCAAGTGGACGCCCTGGTCGCGGTCCGGGCAGGACCTGTTCCAGCGCGGCAGAACCCATGATCCCCAACGGGGCCATGTCACCCAGTCCTGGATGACCGCCAATCCTGACCTGCGAGGATCAGGGCCGAGCCCCGAGTGGCTAAAGGCCGCGGCACTTTTCGTTGAAACCGCCCGTAATTCGGCAAGGGGCCTTGATCACGCGACCCTGATCCTCACGCCCGGGCCGGCGCCGTCACAAGACCTGGAGCTGTGCGGGGCCATAAATACCTGCGCCATTGTGCCGGTTTCAGGTGCCTATCCCGCGCTCAACCTGGAGGCGGACACCTGGCGCAAACCCTGGCTTGATGCCATCATCCGGTTCATTGCGGGCAAGTCCGATGCCGCACGCCGGGTCGGACCGGATCGGTTTGCCCCCGCCCTGCCCCTGGTGCCCGGACCTGTCAGTGAAGATTTGAGACCCGGGGATGTTCAGACTGGAACCGGTCCCGACGGTGGACCCTGACCCTGCAGATGGGTTCAGTGCACTTCCGGCAAGTTTCCTCACGGAATGTAACGGACCTTTTCAAGCCTTGGCGCACTGTCTAGGCTGTCCCGCACACGACCGAAAACCGGTCCGGGAGGAATTGGCAATTGTCCGAACCGTTTGATCCGCGCGCCGCAGAGCGCACAGTCTTTCAGGCCCTGCTGGACGCACGCGCAAGGTATGGGGCCAGGAAAATGATCCTGGAGGACCAGGATCGTAATCCGCTCAGCTATACGGATCTGATCCGGGCTGCTTTTGCGCTGGGTCGGAAGATTGCGGCCACCACCCGCCCGGGGGAACGGGTCGGGGTCATGCTCCCGGCCAGTTCTGCGGTCGTGGTGACCTTTTTCGCCCTGCATGCCTTTGGTCGTATCCCGACCATGCTGAATTTTACATCGGGAATCAGGAATCTGAAGGCCGCCTGCGAACTCGCAGGCATCAAACAGGTTCTGACCGCCAGCAAGTTCATTGAACAGGGCAAGCTGCACGACCTTACGGACGCACTCGAAGCGGTGGCGAAGGTGTCGTATCTGGAGGACATCCGGGAGCGTGTCGGGCTCGGTGACAAGATTTTCGCAGCCAGCGCAAGTGCGATGCCGGGTCGGTTCCTGCCCAAGGCAAAACCATCTGACCCCGGGGTCATTCTGTTCACCTCTGGCAGTTTCGGGACCCCGAAGGGTGTGGTCCTCAGCCAGGCCAATCTGGTAGCCAACGTCCTGCAGATCGCGTCCCATATCGACCTGGATCCGGATTGGGTGATGTTCAATCCCCTTCCGACCTTCCACTGTTTCGGGCTTACGGCGGGCGTTCTCCTTCCGATCCTCACCGGCATGAAGGCTTTCCAGTACCCCTCCCCGCTCCACACGAAAATCATTCCGCCCCTGCTGAAGGACAGCAAGGCTTCCATCCTGCTGGCCACGGACACCTTCGTGAACCAGTATGCCAGGGTGGCAGAGCCCGACGAGATGAACGGCCTCAAATTCATCGTCTGCGGGGCCGAGAAGGTCCGTGATGAGACCCACAACCTGATCAGCGAACGTTTCGGCAATGTGCCTGTTCTGGAAGGCTATGGCATGACCGAAGCGGCCCCCGTGGTGGCTGTCAACAAGCCCAATGATAACCGCAAGGGTACGGTCGGGGGGCTGCTCCCGGGCATAGAAGTCCGGCTTGAACCGGTGGAAGGCATAGCCGGCGGCGGGCGGTTCTTCGTACGCGGAA
>CAIYSH010000114.1 GCA_903928755.1 uncultured Alphaproteobacteria bacterium
GGGTCTGACGAAAGACTGATGCGGATCACCATCATCGGACAGTCGGGCGCCGGCAAGTCGACCCTGGCCAGACAGCTGGCGGCTGAGTTCGGCCTCACTCATGTGGAGCTGGACGCCATCAACTGGCAGCCGGGCTGGGTGGATCTGCATAGCCTCGATCTGCCGGAATTCCTGCGGCGGGTTGAAACGGCGACCGCCACGGAAAATTGGGTTGTCGATGGCAATTACGGCCCCGCCCAGGACCTGCTCTGGGAAAAGGCCACGCACGTGGTCTGGCTGGACTATGGCCTCGCCACCATCCTGCCCCAGGTGATTTCCCGCAGCTTCGCCCGCGCCATGGATGGCAAGGAACTTTGGGCGGGAACGGGCAATAAAGAGACCTTCGCCGGGTGGTTCAGCCTGGACCACCCGATCCTGTTCACCCTGCGGACCTTCTGGCGCAATCGGGCCCGGCGGGAAGAGCGGATCGCAGACCCGCGCTGGGCGGGCCTGCGTATTCATCGCCTGCACCATCCCCGGGAGGCGGCCTCCCTGATGGCGCAGCTGGCGAGCTCTAGACCGGCGTAAACACCGGCGCCGGCGGACCGCCTTCGGTCTCCTGGAACTTCACCTTCACCTTCTGGCCGATGGCCAGCTTGGAAAAGTCGCAGTCCACGAAATTGGTCAGGACGGCCGGGCCCTCGTTCAGGGTCACATAGCCGATGGCGTAGGGGCCGGTCGGCGAGCGGTACATGACGCTGTAGGTATAGATCACCCCTTCGCCGGGGCTCTCTTCCCACGCCACGTTTTCCGAGAAGCAGAAGGGGCAGAAGCCCCGGGGATACCAGTGGGGTTCGCCACAGTCGGTGCAGCGTTTGATCAGGAAGCGGCCTTCGGCAGCGGCGTCCCAGAAGGGCTTGCTCTCGATGGTCACCGCCGGCGCGGGGATCTTGCGGACCTGGACTTCAGCTTCGCTCATGATCCTTACTCCCGTTCCAGAATGACTGTGCCGGCCCCGTGGCGGGTGCCCAGCGACCCCCCGGTGCCGTGGGCGATGGCCAGATCGCAATTGGGGACCTGGACCTTGGGGTGGGCCTCGCCGCGCAGCTGGCGGACCGCTTCGATGACCTTGGTGATGCCGCCCCGGTTGGTGGGGTGGTTGTTGCACAGGCCGCCGCCGTCGGTGTTGAAGGGCAGCTTGCCGACGCCCGAGATCAGGTTGCCGTCGGCGACGAACTTTCCGCCCTCGCCCTTCCTGCAGAAGCCCAGGTCTTCCAGCTGCATCAGCACGGTGATGGTGAAGCTGTCATAGATCGAGGCGTACTTCATGTCGGCCGGGTTGACCCCGGCTTCCGCAAAGGCTATGGGGCCAGACCAGACCGCGCCCGAATGGTTCAGGTCCAGGCCGCGGCCGCCGCTGGGGCCCTTGGGCGCCTCGCCGACGCCGATCACCTTGACCAGGGGCCGGTTGAGGCTCCTGGCGATTTCCGGGCTGACCACGATCAGGGCACCGCCGCCGTCGGTAACGACGCAGCAGTCCAGCAGGTGCAGGGGATCAGCGATCAGGCGGGAATTCACCACCTCTTCCACCGTCACCACGTTCTTGAGGAAGGCGTGCTCGTTCCACTGGGCGTGGTGGCTGGCGGCCACCTTGATCCAGGCCAGCTGTTCCGAGGTGGTGCCATACTCATACATGTGGCGCATGGCGCACATGCCATAGGTATTGTGGGTCGAGCCGCCATAGATGTTCTCGAAGCCGGCTTCCGGCGGGCCGTCGGACAGGGTTCCCGGCTTGCCGCCACCGAAGTTGGGACGGCCGCCCTGACCCTGACGGGGACGCCCGGCCAGGGTGATCAGGGCCACCGTGCACTTGCCCTCGGCGATGGCCTGGGCGGCGTGACCCACATGGATCAGATAGGACGAGCCGCCGGTCTCGGTGGAGTCCATGTGGCGGATATTGCGCAGGCCCATATAGTCGATCATCGACATGGCCCCGAAGCCCGGCGCATCGCCGGCGCAGAAATAGCCGTCCACGTCGTCCAGGCTCAGGCCCGCATCGGCCAGGGCACCCCTGGCACATTGGGCGTGAAGCTGGGCCGTCGAGACATTGGGCGCGTCGCGCAGCGGATGCTCATAGGCGCCCGCAATATAGGCCTTCCCCTTGATGCTCATGATCCCCCTCGGAAATGACTGTTCGTGAAATGCCCGTCCGGCTTAACCCTCCACCGCGCCAAGCGAAAGACCAGAAAATGTCATCAGGGCCCGGCGCAGACGTGACAAGGCTTGCGAAGCCGCCAGCCGATGAGTAGGTTCCGCCCTCGCTCGGCGGGCCCCTTGACACAGAGGCCTCCAGACGGCTCCGGAGAGGTGGCTGAGTGGTCGAAAGCACCGCACTCGAAATGCGGCGTACCTGGAAGGGTACCGTGGGTTCGAATCCCACCCTCTCCGCCACTGCCCTTTGAAAACAATGAATATTTCAGAGGTGTTTGAAATCCACCCATCATCCAACCCATCGTAAAGAGTTCCGGCGTCAGTTTGGACTTTTTAGGGCACATGAGCGCTTAGGCTCCGGCGCTCATGGCTGATGCTCATACTTTCCTATTTCTATTCACTGACCTGCATTTTGCCGAACGGACAGGGTCATGATGTTGACCCACTCAGTGCTGCCAGGAAGACGAGCCTCCCAATAGTTCCATCCATTCAGCTTGGTAGCTTGCCCTTTTTTGGTTCGAGCTACGCTGGCTGCACCGGAAGGTGAATGGAACTTCTGCCCTTCCACCAACCACGTGCCACGTTCGATAGCGCCCTCATGAGTGCGGCCTCCGTAGGTCATACGCAGCTTAGTGCCATGAGGCAGTGTGAGCCCATCCCGGTCGCGCCAAGAAGTCTTCGGGTCCTCTTCAGCTCCAGTGGGCGCAATCGGTTCCTTTGCGAGTCCGAGAAGCCGGCGCAAGACTGCGTTGGGGCTCTCTTCAAAGCTGGTGCGTTCAAGCTCAATTTTCTTGTGGATGTCGAAGTCAATTTCGATCGTGCGCATCGCAACACTCCATTTTCTACAGGAAGGAGTAAAAGGAGTAATGAGAGGTGTCAAGCGAATTTGGCCGCCGACCCTTTGGCATGCGACTCGACTGCGCTCGCCCAACGGGTCGAACTTGAGGAATTACGGTGACACCCCACTTAACTCTCCACTACCCCCGCCTTCGGTCCCCGCCTTCCCGCTGCCAGCACGCGCCCACTCTCTGCCTCCAACCGTGCTCCGAGGTCCCCAGCACCCAGCGGTAGCACCACGCTCTCAGCCTGACGCATGCGCCTAGTAGCGGAGGTTAGGGCGTTGGGCAGCGGGAGTCAGTTAAGTGAGGTGTCACCGTAATTTGTAATTCAATATGCCGATGCCGTAACCTCCCGGCGAACCTAAGCCTCCAGCTGCATAGCCTTGCAATTTGGTGACAAGGCCCCTTCACCCCACTAGCTTGGCCCTATGTCCTCCCGTGATTGGTCAGATCAGGAAAACGACCTCGTCGTCGCAGACTATTTTGCGATGCTTGCGGACGATCTGGCGGGTCGATCTTATAAAAAGACCGACCATCGGCGACGGCTACTTCCCCTGCTCCAAGACCGGTCAGATGGATCCGTGGAGTTCAAGCACCAGAATATCAGCGCGGTTCTGATGGGGCTCGGGGAGGTCTGGATTTCTGGCTACAAGCCTGCGGCCAATTTTCAGGAGTCCTTGGTCGATGCGGTGGCCCGATGGCTTGCCGGTAATCGAATTCATCATGAGACCCGCCCCAGTCAGCGCCTGCGACCTGGCCTCGTGGAAGCAGGGGCAATCTTCGTCGGCGCCGCCCCCACTCTCAGCAATCAGCTTCCGCCAAAGGAGCTGGAGCGCCTCCAGCAAATCGCGCGCAAGTTCGATGTGGCCGGCCGCGATGAGCGCAATCGCGCCCTAGGTCGTGCGGGGGAAGAACTGGTTCTGGCTCATGAACGCGCTGCCTTGGTCGGGGTTGGGCGGAAGGACCTCGCTCATAAGGTTCAGTGGGTGTCTGAGGACCTCGGCGATGGCGCGGGGTTCGATATCGCCAGCTTTACCCCTGAGGGTGCCCCGCGTCTGATCGAGGTGAAGACCACAAATGGCTGGGACCGCACGCCTTTCCATATTTCGCGCAATGAATTGGCTGTGGCTGAACAGA
>CAIYSH010000115.1 GCA_903928755.1 uncultured Alphaproteobacteria bacterium
ATCTTCCTGATGATCGCGTTATTGTCCTTGGCGTCGTTGTTGTCGCCACGGCTGTAATAGGTGCGCCAGACCTTTTCGCGCAGGTCGCGCTTGTCCGAATAGGTCAGGAAGGGGTCCATGGACGAACGGGTATTGAGCACGGCCCACTGATCCGTCTTGCCCCTCTGTTCGGCAGCAGAGGCCATGGCGGCCTTGATGTCCGCCGGCAGGCCGGCCAGCTCGGCTTCGCTGGTCAGGAACAGGACATAGTCGGTCTCATCGGCCAGCAGGTTCTGGCTGAAGGTGGTGAAATAGCCCGCGAGTTCCTGATTGATCTGCGCGACCCGGGATTTGTCAGCCGCGGAAAGGTTGGCACCGGCCCTGGTAAAGCGGTTCCAGTAGACCCAGACCAGCCTCTGCTGTTCGGACGTCAGGGTTTTGCGGTCATTGTAAACCGCATTGATCCGGGCAAAGAGCGCCGGGTTCTGGATAATCCTGTCATAATGCGCGGCCAGCAGGGGTTCGAGGGCCGTCTCGACCTCCTGGATCTCCGGGGTCGACAGGGTGCCGGTCCAGATACTGTAGAAGGTTCCGACCCGCAGGCTGATCTGACCGGATTTTTCCAGGGCAAGTATGGTGTTCTCAAAGGTCGGCAGGCTCCTGGCCTCGGCAATGGCGGACACTTCGGCCAGCTCGGCCGTCATGGCCTGTTTCATGGCGGGCACGAAGTCGGACACCTTGACCTTGTCAAAGGCGGGAACCCCGCCAAAGGGCCCCGTCCAGGGCTGGGTCATGGATATCGGCCCGGCTTCAGCGCCGCGGGGCAGGGCTGAAGTTGCGGCCAGGGCGGCGGATGCGGCCAGGAAACTGCGCCTTTTCATGGAAACTCCAAACTCACTGGTTTGCGGCTGCGTCGCCGCGATCGGCGCCAGACTAGAGGGTGTGCCGGTAGGTGGGAACAGGTCATCGGATCGAAACGCACACCAGCATCTCGAATCAGGGGCCCTGGCTGCAGACCGAAGATCATATTCCGGCGGGTGTTCCCCAGGTCGCGTGTGGGCGCTGGTCTTGGAGCCTCAGGTCCGGTAATTCCACCGCATGGCGATTGGTGTCTTTGATTCCGGAATCGGCGGTTTGACCGTCCATCGAAAGCTGGTGGACCGGCTTCCGCAGGCAGACCTCATCTATCTCGCCGACCAGGCCAATACCCCCTATGGCGGCAAGGATGGCGAGGCCATTGTCGATCTGACCCGGGCGGGGTGTGAGCGGCTGTTCTCGGCAGGTTGCGATCTGGTGGTTCTGGCCTGCAATACCGCCTCGGCCATCGCCCTGCGGCGGCTGCAGCAGACCTGGCTGCCGGACTGTCGGAGGACGCTTGGGCGGCCGGTGAATATCCTGGGTCTGATCGTGCCCACGATCGAGGCCGCCACCGGCATGCCCTGGGAGCACGAGGCCGAGCGCCGGGGCGACAAGGTTGAAAAGCTGGACATTCTGGCGGTGTTTTCGACGCCGGCCACGGCCCGCTCGCGGGTCTACGAGATTGAGATCGACAAGCGGCGACAGGATGTGGCGGTGTTTGTCGAGCCCTGTCCCAACCTCGCCACCCTGATCGAGACCGGGGCCGGAGCGGTGGAGCTGGCGACGGAGGTCGAGCGTCACGTTAAGTCCGTCAGCGCCCGGATCGGCCGACCACCGGATCGCGCCATCCTCGGCTGCACGCACTATGAAATGGTCGCAGACATGTTCCGCGCGGCCCTGCCACCTGGAACACCCTTGATCCACCAACCCCAGGCAACCGCTGACGCCCTGGTCGATTATCTTGCCAAGCACCCCCAGTATGATGTGGGGTCTTCAGGTCATCGCCAGTTCCTCACCACCGGCCGGCCGGGTGCCCAGCACATGCTCGCCGAAACCTTCTGGGGCGGACCCTTGAGCTTCGGGCAGGCCTGAGCCCATGCTGCCCACCCTGCGCCAGTTGCAATACCTGAAGCTGCTGGCCGAGCACGGTGCCTTCGGCAAGGCGGCAGACGCCGCACATGTTACCCAGCCCACCCTGTCAGCAGGCATCCAGGAACTGGAAAAAATCCTCGGTGCCCCGGTGGTGGATCGCACCCGCTCCGGCTTCATCCTCACCGCTGTCGGTGAGGCAGCCCTGGCCCGCGCCCATGTCATACTGAACGAAGCCGAAGAGCTGGTGCAGGCGGCACGGAATGCCGGTCAGCCCCTGACCGGCCGGTTCCGGCTGGGGGTGATCCCAACCATTGCCCCCTTCCTGCTGCCCCGGGCCCTGCCGGTTCTCCGGGCCAGATTTCCCGGTCTGAAACTGTTCCTGCGGGAAGACCTGACCCAGAGACTGATCGCCTCCCTGCGCGCCGGACAGCTTGATGCCGCCCTGATCGCCCTGCCCTTCGATACGACCGGCCTGACCTGCGCCCATGTTTCTGATGATGAGCTCATGGCCGCCCTGCCGGCCAATCACCGGCTGGCCGGGCTTTCAGAAATGACGGCCCTGGCGCTGGAGGGCGAAGACCTGATCCTGCTGGAAGATGGTCACTGCCTTCGGGATCATGCCCTGGCGGCCTGCGGCCTGCGGCCACCCAAGGCCACCGGCGATGAGGAAGCCTTTGCGGCCACATCCCTGCCGACCCTGGTGCAGATGGTGGGTTCAGGTCTGGGGGTCAGCTTCCTGCCGGCCATGTCGGTGACGGCCGGCCTGATCGACAGTGCCCCCGTGACCATCCGCCCCCTGGGCTCCCAGCATCCCAGCCGCGAGATCGTCGTCGCCTGGCGTCAGGGGTCCAGCCGCGGGACAGAGGGCCAGCTGCTGGCCAGGGTCCTCCAGGACATTCCCTGAGGGACGTGACGGACCCTAGTCCATCAGTTTCTGGGCCAGATAGACATAGTGCCGGGCCCAGCGACGGGCGTTCAGCTCCGGATCGGCGTCATTGGCGTGCCCCCCGAAGGTCTGCTCGTAATAGAGATAGGGGACACCCATGGCCCGCAGCCTGGCCGCAAACTTGCGGGCATGTCCCGGGTGGACCCGGTCATCCCGGGTGTTGGTGGTGATG
Source organism: uncultured Alphaproteobacteria bacterium (assembly GCA_903928755.1). Lineage (GTDB taxonomy): Bacteria > Pseudomonadota > Alphaproteobacteria > Caulobacterales > Caulobacteraceae > Phenylobacterium. The sequence goes on from CAIYSH010000115.1 coordinate 3,048, forward strand.
TAGGCCTCGGGATACTTCACCCCGGCCTTCAGGTTCTGATAGGCGGAATAGGCGCCGATGAAGGCGGCTTCGGCCGGGACATCGGGGTCGCCATATTCGGAAATCCAGGACGATCCGGCCGACAGCCTGTGATAGCGCAGCATGTCGATCAGCGGGCTCTCGACGACCACGGCAGTCCAGAGCTCGGGATGCTGGGTCATGGAGACGGTGGTCAGGACCCCGCCGTTCGAACGGCCATAAATGCCCAGACGCCGGGGCGAGGTCAGTCCCCTGGCCGTCATGTCCCGGGCTATGGCGGCAAAGTCATCAAAGGCCAGCTGGCGTTTGTCCCGCAGCACGGCCTCATGCCAGGCCGGGCCGAATTCCCCGCCGCCGCGGATGTTGGCAATCACATAGGCCCCACCGCGTTCCAGCCAGATCCGGCCCATTTCCGGCAGGTAGACCGGTGGCTTGGACAGCTCGAAGCCACCATAGCCATACATCAGGGTCGGGGTTGAGCCGTCCAGTTTCGCGGCCTTGGGACGGACGATGAAGTAAGGAATTTGAACGCCGTCGGATGAGGTCGCCCAATACTGCTCGACCACATCCTTCGCGGCATCAAACTGGGCGGGCAGATCCTTGACCTTGCCCGTGACGCCCGTCGCAGCGTCCGCAAGCCAGAGGCTGGGCGGGTCGAGGAAGCCTTCAGCCGAGACGAAGATCTGATCGTCCGTGGCATTCAGGGCCTGGATCTGGAAGCTTGAGTCCCTGGGCAGGTTCAGGGTCTCGCCGACCCACTGGCCGCGGGCCAGGTCAAAAACCTGGACGCGTCCCTTCACCTCGTCCAGCAGGTTGATCACCACCTTGCCGGCCGTCGTCTCCACCGACTGTATGGCCTGTCGCGGCCCCGGCTGGAACACGATCTCGGGGGTCGGCCCGAGGTCAGACAACCTGTAGGCAATCACCGATCCTGCCTTGGCACCCTGCCAGTCATCCTTGAGCGTAAAGACCAGGCGGCCATTCACATAGCCGTCGAACTGGGACTTGAGCGGCAGGGGGATGCGGACCCGCCGACCCTCCTTCCAGAGATAGAACTCGGTCCTGAAATAGGCCACTTCACGCCGCAGGACGACGCCGTCGGTCCTGCCGTTCCGGCCATGCAGGACAGAGAAGCCGACGCCCATATCGGACTTTTCCGCCTGATAGACCACCGATGAAGCGCCGGTGCGCGAGACCGTCTTCACCACCAGCGGATAGCCTGAACTGGACAGGTCGGCGGAATTCCAGTCCCGCGCCGAAATCAGGGTGTCAGGGTCGAGCCAGTCATTGGACTGCTTGCTGGCCGGGGCGGTGAAGCCGCCTGCGACAAACTTCCGCGTGCGGGTATCGAATTCGCGGATCTCCACCGCGTCACTGCCACCATCCGACAGGCGCACCAGACAGACCGCTTCATCGGGTTGCCGGCAGGTTGCGCCCTTCCAGATCCAGTTGCGTCCCTCGCCGCTGGACAGCGCATCAAGGTCCAGCAGGGTTTCCCATTGCGGGGCGTTTGACCGGAAGGCAGTCAGGGTGGTGTGGCGCCAGATCCCGTGGACATGGGTCCCGTCCTGCCAGAAATTGTCCACGCCACCCGCCCTGAAGTCTGGCCAGGGGATGCGGTCGGCCGAGGTGAAAATGCTCCGCGCCTGATTGTGGAAGGTCTCGTATCGGGGGTCAGCCTCCAGCCGGTTTGCCGTCCTGGCATTTTCTGCAGCGACCCAGGCCAGGGAACCCGGTGAGTCAATCTCTTCGAGATTCAGGAAGGGATCGGCTTGCTGGGCCGGGGCAGACGTTCCGGAAAGGGCGAAAATACCGGCGCAGGCCAGAGCCAAAAGAGTGCTTTTCATGACCGGAGCCGGGACCGCCTGTACTGATTTGTTGCGTGCAAGGTGATCCACGAAGATTTCTCACCTATAAACACATCATCATGAGCCGTCCGTTTCTCAAAATGAACGGGCTCGGCAACGACTTTGTCGTGGTCGAGGCCCGCAGCCTGCCCTTTGAGCCCACTCCGGACGAGGTGCGTGCCCTGGCCCGGCGCGAGGGCGGAATCGGCTGTGACCAGGTGATCTCGATCGCGCCGGGTGGCGCGGACATGCCCCTGATCCGGTTCTGGAATGCGGACGGTGACGAGGTCGGGGCCTGCGGAAATGGCTCGCGCTGTGTGGCCTGGCTGCTCATGGAAGCGACCGGCAGCGATGCCGTCAGCTTCGAGACCCGGGGCGGCCAGCTCCAGGCCTGGCGGGCGGGCGATATGAAAGTCAGTGTCGATATGGGCCCGCCGCGCCTGCGCTGGGACGAGATTCCCCTGGCCGAGGAGATGGACACCCGGGGCATAGAGCTTCAGGTCGGACCGATCGATGCACCCCTGCTGCACACCCCCGGCTGCGTCTCCATGGGCAATCCTCATGTGGTGTTCTTCGTCGCTGATATCGAGACGGCGCCCGTACGCGAAGTCGGGCCGCTGATCGAACACCACATGCTGTTCCCGGAAGGGGTCAATGTCGGCTTCGCCCAGATCAGGGCCAGGGACCACATCCGGCTGCGGGTCTGGGAACGGGGGGCTGGCCTGACAAAGGCCTGTGGCACCGGGGCCTGCGCCGCCCTGGTCGCGGCGGCGCGTCGGGGGCTGACCGACCGCAGGGCCACCCTAGAGCTGGATGGCGGCGAACTGGTCATCGAATGGCGGGAAACCGACAATCACGTGATCATGACCGGCCCGGTGGCCATGGAATTCCAGGGTCGGTTGCCGTGACAGACCGGGTCGATATCGTCACCTTCGGCTGCCGCCTCAATGCCTATGAGAGCGAGGTGATCCGGGCCCGTGCAGCGGAAGACGGCCTGGAGAATGCGGTGGTCTTCAACACCTGTGCCGTGACCGCCGAGGCCGTCCGCCAGGCCCGCCAGGCGATCCGCAAGGCCCGCCGGGAACGGCCCGACGCCAGGCTCATCGTCACCGGTTGCGCGGCCCAGATTGATCCCAAGGCCTTTGCCGACATGGCGGAGGTCGACCTTGTCCTGGGGAATACGGAAAAGGCCGCCAGGGGTTCCTATGCCGCATCAGCGCCGGAAGGCCGCGTGCGGGTCAATGACATCATGAGCGTGCGGGAAACCGCCGGTCACCTGATTGACGGGCTCAAGGACCGGGCCCGGGCCTATGTCGAGGTCCAGAACGGCTGTGACCACCGCTGCACCTTCTGCATCATCCCGTTCGGCCGAGGGAATTCACGGTCGGCGCCTGCGGGGGAAGTGGTCGACCAGATCCGCCGCCTGACATCACAGGGCTATCAGGAGGTCGTGCTCACCGGCGTTGATGTGACCAGCTGGGGGGCTGACCTGCCCGGCCAGCCGAGCCTGGGCCAGCTTGTCGCCCGTATCCTGAAGCTGGTCCCGGACCTGCCGCGCCTGCGCCTGTCCTCCATCGACGCCGCCGAGATCGACCCGGACCTCATGGCCTGCCTGGCCAGCGAAAAACGGCTCATGCCCTATCTGCACCTCTCCCTGCAGGCTGGCGATGACATGATCCTCAAGCGCATGAAGCGCCGCCACAGCCGTGCCGACGCCCTGAAGCTGATCGCCGATGTGCGCGCCGTCCGCCCGGATGTGGCCTTCGGTGCCGACTTCATTGCGGGCTTCCCCACCGAGACCGAGGCCATGTTCGAAAACACCCTCTCGCTGGTGAGCCAAGCCGGTCTCGCCTTCCTGCATGTCTTTCCTTACAGCCCCCGGCCGGGAACCCCGGCGGCGCGCATGCCGCCGGTCGCCCGACCCGTCGTCAAGGACCGGGCCGCGCGCCTGCGGGCTGCGGGCGAGGCCGCCCTGGTCCGGCATCTTCAGGGTCTGACGGGACGGACGGTTACAGGGCTCGTCGAGCGTGGAGGGATTGCGCGGGGTGAGGACTTTACCGAAATCGCCTTTGAAGGCGCGGGCGAAGTGGGCCGGATCGTGGACCTGAAGATCACGGGCTATTCCGGATCCCGCGCCCTGGCGGTTTCGGTCTGATCGTCGCGGAGTTCACCCCGGCCCGGATAGCCCGGTAGGGACCAGTCCCAGACCAGCCCGCCCGCCCGCATGCCGAAGCCCACCAGAAAGCCTGCCGTGCCTGCGGCCCACCCCGGCAGGCCCGCCCACTGCAGGGCCACGAAGGTCATAGCCCCCAGTCCGGCACAGGTCACATAGATTTCCCGGCGCAGCAGGACGGAAGGCTCGTGGGCCAGGACGTCACGGATGACACCGCCGAAACAGGCGGTCAGCACCCCCATGACCATGGCCGAGACCGGCGGGGCGCCAAGGGCTCCCGCCTTGGCCGCACCGATCACCGCATAGGCGCCAAGGCCCAGGGCATCGAGCCAGAGCAGGACCCTCAAGCGCCCCTTGCCCGGGCCCACAAGCCAGACCACCACGGCGGCCAGACCGCAGACCACAAGATAGGTGGGCCTCTGGACCCAGAAGACCGGCACCCCGAGCAGCAGGTCCCTCAGGGTTCCGCCGCCGACCCCGGTCACGGCCGAGAAGAAGGCAAATGTGACGATGTCGTGCTTGCGCCGGGCGGCAGCCAGGGCCCCGGTGCCGCCAAACACGGCGACCGCGGCATAGTCCAGGGTGATCACGGCAGAGGCGATGGAGACCATGTTTCTCCCCTATCGCGGAAGCTGTGGGGCCGCCAGTGCAACGACGACAGGCCAGGACTGGCCTGCCCCTGCCGGATACTCTAGAAGCGGCCCATGACTGAACCCAGGATCGGATGGCTGCAAAGACTGGCGGGCGGGCTTTCACGCTCGTCCAGGGCCCTGACCGAACAGGTTGCCGCCACCTTCACCCGACAGCCCCTGGATCAGGCCAAGCTCGACGAGCTTGAGGAAATGCTGATCGAGGCCGATCTGGGCCCGTATTCGGCCGCACGGATCACCAGGGCATTTTCCGACGCCAAGTTCGGCAAGTCGGTGGACGAACAGGAGATCAAGGAAGCCCTGGCTGAGGC
>CAIYSH010000116.1 GCA_903928755.1 uncultured Alphaproteobacteria bacterium
GAACCGGGCCAATGCCCATGCGGGAGGGCTCACAGCCCGCCGCCGCCCAGCTGACGAACCAGCCCATGGGATCAAGGTTCAGTTCCGCCAGCTTGTCTTCGCTGACCACCAGGCAGGCTGCAGCGGCATCGTTCTGCTGGCTGGCATTGCCGGCGGTCACCACACCGCCTTTTTCAATGGCGCGCAGCTGGCCCAGGCTTTCTGCCGTGGCGTCCGCCCGGACCCCTTCGTCCTTGGCAAAGATGATCGGGTCGCCCTTCTTCTGTTTGACCGAAACAGGGACCAGTTCGTCGTCGAACTTGCCGGCCGCCCAGGCCGCGGCCGCCCGCTGATGGCTCATGGCGGCGTATTCGTCGCACTCTTCCCGGCTGATCTGATAGTCCCGCGCCAGATTGTCGGCGGTCTCGATCATGCCCGAAATCACCCCGAAGCGTTCGATGGGCTGGCTCATGACCCGTCCACGGGACAGGCGGTCATGCAGGGTGACAGAGCCCATGCGTGCGCCATTACGCATGTCGGTGGTGTAATATTCCACATTGCTCATGCTCTCGACGCCGCCAGCCACCACAATGTCGGCGACACCGGTCTGGACCATCATGGCGGCATCGATCACGGCCTGCAGGCCGGAGCCACACCGGCGGTCCAGTTGATAGCCCGGCACACTGATCGGCAGGCCGGCGGCAAGGGCGGACCAGCGGGCAATGCAGGGTGCCTCACCAGAGCCATACCCCTGCGCAAAGATCACATCGTCAATGCGCTCGGGATCAATACCTGTCCGCTCGACCAGGGCCTTGAGGACCACGGCGCCGAGGTCTCCCGCTGTCAGGCTGGACAGTCCTCCCTGGAACTTGCCCACGGCCGTGCGGATGGGCGAGACGATGGCTGCGCGTTTCATGAGGGTTCCTTCCCGAATTCCGTTTCCAGGTTCGTGCCGCGCTATGGTCGGGCGGTCAAGGTTTCTGGGGGGCCAGGGCCAGTTCCACCCGGGTCAACCCGCCCGTGAACGGAAAGGGACTGACATAGTCACCGACTGGTGAGGCACTGTCTTCGCCGATATCGAAGGTGTCTTCGAAGGAGAAGGCTCCCCTCAGGGTCTGGGGAATCCTCACCGATCCCTGGGGAACGCCGTTCACGGTCAGGGTTGCTGTGGCGCCCTTGCCAAGACCGTCGCCATCATAGGCAAAGTCCAGGACAATCCGCGCCGGGCCCGGTAACAGCGGGGCCGAAGCCACAACTGTGGAAATCGCCTTCTGGAAGAAGTTGTAGGTATAGGTCGGTCGGTTGTTCTTGATGAACAGCGAAAACCCTCCGCTCTCGGCACCGTCGGCGATCAGCACCCCGTCCGCCCCGCCTGGAGGAATGACCACATCTGCAGTGATCACATGGGAGCGGTTCTCGAAGGTCGGGGTCAGCGAGTAGAACAGCCGCCCTCCCCGGCCGTAATAGGTGAAGTGATCGCCCTTTGGCCGCGCCTGACGGCCGGCCGTTCGCGGATCCAGGGGGTAAACGTGATTGGCCCGGGCTTCCCGGTCGAAAATGACCTGCAGGGCCTTGAGCTTATCGGGCCGCTGGCGTGCCAGATTGACCGCCTCTGAATAGTCCGAGGTCAGGTCGTAAAGTTCCCAGTCCTGTTTCATCATGGCTGAGGCCTCTTCCGGTGCCCATGGATATTGACCGCTTCTGGCGACCGCGACCCAGCCCTGGTCATAGATCGAGCGACTGCCCATCATTTCGAAATACTGCCGGGTCCGGGTTTCCGGAGCCCTGGCCGATGCAAAAGTCGATGCCAGACTGATTCCATCGACCTTCTGCTGATCCACGCCATTTACCCGGGTCGGCACAGGAATGTGCGCCGCCTCGAGGACGGTCGGATAGAGGTCGGTGACATTCTCATACTGGGTCCGCACACCACCACCCTCGGCAATACCCCCCGGCCAGGTCACGACCATGGGGGTCCGGGTTCCGCCCAGATGCGAGGCAAACCGTTTGCCCCACTGGAAGGGCGTATTGCCAGCCCATGCCCATCCCACCGGATAATGCGGCAGGGTTTTGGGGCCGCCCAGCTGGTCCAGCTTGGCCATCAGGTCGGCCGTAGACTCCGTCGCGCCGTTCATGGCCCCCATGAGGTTGGCGGTTCCGTTCAGCCCCCCTTCCAGGCTCGCCCCGTTATCGCCGGCAATGTAGATCACCAGGGTGTTGTCCAGCTCTCCCAGCTGACCGATGGCGTCAATCACCCGGCCAGCTTCGTGATCGCTCTGGGCGGTCATGCCGGCATAGACCTCCATCAGCCTGGACGAGACCACCTTCTGGTCAGACGACAGGGATGACCAGGCCGGAATATTGTCGGGACGCGGCGTCAGACGGGTGTCGGCCGGAATGATACCCAGGGCCTTCTGCCGATCAAACACGGTGTCGCGATAGCGGTCCCAGCCCATATCGAACTGGCCCCGGAACCGGTCGATCCAGGCTCTTGGGGCCTGCAGGGGCGCGTGGCTGGCACCCGGGGCATAATAGATGAAGAAGGGCTTGTCCGGCGCCATCGACTTCTGGGCCTTGATCCAGGCGACAGCCTTGTCCGCCATGTCCTCGGTCAGGGTATAGTCCCCTTCACGGCCGGGTGGAGGCACCATTTCCACGGGTCGGTCGCCCAGGATCAGCTCGGGCTTCCACATGTTGGTCTGGCCATTCAGGAAGCCGTAATAGTAGTCAAACCCCTGCCGGGTCGGCCAGTGATCAAACGGCCCGGTCAGATTGACCTCGCCCTCCGGGATCAGGTGCCACTTGCCGAAAGCTGCCGTCGCATAGCCGTTCTGGCGCAGGACCTCCGGAAGCATGGCCGCGCTCCGGGGAATGTTGGCATCATAGCCGGGAAAAGGCGTCGCCCAATTGGTAATGGTCCCCATGTTTACCGCATGATTGTTCCGGCCGGTGAGCAGTTGGGCCCGGGTTGGCGAGCAGAGGGCGGTCACATGGAACCTTGTGTATTTCAGGCCCCGCGCCGCCAGCCTGTCCAGGGTGGGAGTCGGGATCAGGCCGCCAAAGGTGGAGGATTGTCCGAACCCCTGGTCGTCCATCAGTACAATCAGCACATTCGGCGCGCCCTTGGGCGCCTTGACCGGCTCGGTCTGGGCGGGGACAGAGTCAGCAAAGGTCATCCCCGCCTTGCCGGTGAAGGGGGCTGGCCGGATGGGCAGGATGGAGCGGTCCGGGGCGGCAAGGGCGCCAAGTCCCAGGGCGGAAAGAAGCCCTGTCGCGACGACCAGGTTTCGCAGCTTGTTTTGGGTCACGTCCCTGCAACTCCTCGAAATCGGACCTTCAGAAAAATGCAGTCAAATTGACTGCGCCGTACCTGGTGTCTGGTGTGTGCGGTGAATTCGGCGCCTCGCGCAGGAAACGCCCCTTGGCCAGCCAGATTGCGTTCAACTCGAACCTCAGGGCGTTGGGGACCAGCCAGCGACGCCAGCGGACCTCCACCTGATTGCCGGCAAAACTTCCCGAGCGCCCCGTCGCGTCCCGCACATTGCTGGTGGAAAAGCTGTCGGTCCGGGAGGCCAGCCAGAGGGGCCGGTAATGGACATAGAGGTCGCTCACACCATCAGGATTCAGGTCCAGGAAGACCCCAGGCGAGATGAGGTTCGCCCGGCCCACCGTATTATAGAGCCCTGACTGTGCGAGCTCGGCGCCGCGCATGCCATAGAGCGTGTCAAAGCGGCCATAACGGGATCCGCCCTCATCTCCTGATATCTGATCATAGCGGAACGATACCCGCGGCTTCCAGGCCGCCGCGAAGGTGTATCCAACATCCAGATGGAAGAATTGGGCTGAAACCGGCTGGGTAGACGCGTTGGCCAGCAGGCTGCGGCTGATCTCACCGGTCTGGTTGAAAGCCTCGACTTCATAGTCCGGCTGGCCCGGGGCTGGCTCGCGATAGAACCGCCCTCCGAACGTATCGAGGCGGCGATCCCGGGTGGGGCGCCCCACACTGTCCTTTTCCTCGAAGTGATAGAAGGAAACTTCTGCCGTCGCCTTGCCCGCTAGATTGGCCTTGTTCACCAGCCCACCCCAAAGGACCGCGGCGGAACTTTCCCGGTCAGGCTTGTAGGCGTTGTCGAGCAGACCCGGCTTGTCATCA
>CAIYSH010000117.1 GCA_903928755.1 uncultured Alphaproteobacteria bacterium
ATATCCTCGAAGGTGACTGTCATCGTGCGAAGACCATGGCGTCATCGGCGAAGGCCTTGAACTCCAGGGCATTGCCCGAGGGGTCCAGGAAGAAAAGGGTAGCCTGTTCTCCGGGCAGACCCTTGAACCTTGTCTGGGGTTCGATGATGAACCGGGTTCCTGCCGCGGTCAGCCGGTCTGCCATTTCCTGCCAGGCGCCCAGATCGAGAATGACGCCGAAGTGACGGACCGGGACATTCTCACCGTCCACTTCGCTGGTGGATCTGTGTCCGGCTTCCGAAGGCGAGAGGTGCGCCACAATCTGGTGGCCGTAGAAATTGAAATCAATCCAGTCGGGACTTGAGCGGCCCTCGCGGCAACCCAGGAGACCGACATAGAAGGCGCGGCTTTCCTCGAGATCGCGGACGGGGAAGGCAAGATGGAAGCGGGGATGTGTCATGGGCCCAGTCTGCATCAGGAAACGCGCCGCCAAAAGACTTGACCTGCGCCCTGGTCCAAGGTCTATCCCGGATGACCAAGCAGCAGGCGCCCAGGGCACCGCCGCGGTCAGCGAAAATCGATCAAATCCACCCGCCGAGTGCCTGTCGAAGGGCGCGGTTGGATCCCTGCGGCAGGCGGGGAGATCGTATCTGCATGGCCAATGTCACCGTGATCGGCGCCCAATGGGGCGATGAAGGCAAGGGCAAGCTGGTGGACTGGCTGTCCAACCGGGCCGATGTGGTTGTCCGGTTCCAGGGCGGTCACAATGCCGGACATACCCTGGTGGTCGGAGATCAGGTCTACAAGCTCTCCCTGCTGCCCTCCGGTGTGGTGCAGGGCAAGCTGTCGGTCATCGGCAACGGCGTCGTCGTCGACCCCTGGCATCTGCTGTCGGAAATTGAAAAACTGGGAAGCCAGGGGGTCAGGATCACCCCGGACCTCTTGGTTCTGGCCGATAATGCCGCCCTGATCCTGCCCCTGCACCGCGACCTGGATCAGGCAAGGGAGGCTGCCGCCACCAACAAGATCGGCACCACCGGCCGTGGGATAGGTCCGGCCTATGAGGACAAGGTCGGCCGTAGGGCCATCCGGGTCGGTGATCTGGCGGACCGGGAAGCTCTCGAAGCCAAGATTGACCGGCTCCTTGCCCACCATACCCCCCTGCGGCGGGGCCTGGGTCTTGAAGAATACGATGGCGAAGCGCTCCTGCAGGCCCTTCTGGAGATCGCCCCGAAAATCCTCGCCTTCGCCCAGCCAGCCTGGCGGCTGCTGGACGGCCTGGTCAAGTCGGGCAAGCGGGTGCTGTTCGAAGGGGCCCAGGGTGCCCTGCTGGACGTGGATCACGGCACCTATCCCTATGTCACCTCGTCCAACACGGTGGCCGGCCAGGCGGCGGCCGGTTCAGGGCTTGGTCCGAAGGGCCCGGGGTATGTCCTGGGAATCGTCAAGGCCTATACAACCCGGGTTGGCGAAGGGCCTTTTCCAACCGAACTCTTCGACGATGTCGGTCAAAGGCTGGGTGAGCGCGGCCATGAGTTCGGCACGGTCACCGGGCGCCCACGCCGCTGTGGCTGGTTCGACGCGGCCCTGGTGCGCCAGTCGGTCATTCTCAACGGGATTGACGGGATTGCCCTGACCAAGCTCGACGTTCTGGATGGTCTGCCGATCCTGAAGATCTGTGTCGGCTATCGCCTGAACGGACAGGACTATGACTATCTGCCTGCCGGGCTCAAGGCCCAGGCCGCCCTCGAGCCGGTCTATGAAGACATGGAGGGCTGGACGGAAAGCACCCAGGGTGCCCGGTCCTGGAAAGATCTGCCTGCGAATGCGGTCAAGTATGTCCGCCGGATCGAAGAACTGATCGGTGCTCCGGCGGCCATGGTGTCCACAAGTCCGCAGCGGGACGATACCATCATGGTCAGGGATCCCTTCCGCGACTAGATCCCATGGGCGAGATCAATCGCTGCCTTGGTGTCAAGTAGATGTTTACATTCACCTCCTACTTTTGGGGAATGGAGACCGGGGCTGTATTCAGGTGATCGAGGACGAACAGAAGATCGTGCGCAGGATGGCGCCCCTGCTTCAGCGGGTGATGATCGTGGATGCGTCCATGACCAGCGCGCGAATGCTTGCCGAGCATATGCGCGGCATTTCGACGGGGCAGAGCTTCATTGCATCGGATGCCGAAACGGCCCTGACCATGGCCAGTCAGGTCACACCACAGCTCATTTTCGTGGAACTGGTCAGCGATCATGTGAACAGTCTCGCCCTGATCCAGAAAATCCGCCGGGGATATCTCGCCTGCCGCAAGGCACCGATCATTGCGATCATTTCCCAGCCGACCGCCGAACAGATCATCGGGGCCCGTGATGCCGGCGTGCACGAGTTTCTGCGCAAACCCTATAATACCCGCGATCTGCTGCGTCGGCTCGAAGCGGTAACCCTGCGTCCACGGGACTGGATCGAGGCTGTCCAATATGTTGGCCCCGACCGTCGCCGGTTCAATTCGGGAGACTATGCGGGCCCGCTCAAGCGCAAATCAGATCAGGTCGCCACACATCAGGCCCAGATCGATCAGGCCTTGCGCATCATCAAGCACGCCCTGCTGGCGATCGGCTCCGAGCCCGCCCAGGCGCTCCGTGCCATGCGTGTGCAGGTCGAGACCCTCACGGATCTGGCCCCCAAGGTCGAAAATAAGGCCCTGGCCGCGGCCGCAGCGGTCTTCCATGACTTCCTGGTCGACGCGACAGAACATGGGGTGCTCAGGCCCCACGACACCCTGGTCAAGGCAGGCCCTCTGCTGGCCATGCTCCCCAAGGATAACGTTACGGTCGAGCCGACCCCGACAGCAAGGGCGAGCTAGGGTTCGTTCCTGTCCAACGGACCCGGCTCACGCCTAGGCATCGACGAGATGCTTCTCGATCGCGGCCGTCTTCATCGCCTTCTGGAGCTTTTCAAAAGCCCGGACTTCGATCTGCCGGATCCGCTCGCGGCTGACGCCATATTCCGCAGCCAGATCTTCGAGGGTCGTGGGTTCATCCTTGAGCCGGCGTTCAGTCATGATGTGACGCTCGCGGTCGGACAGTTCGGTCATGGCCGACTCCAGCAGGCTCATGCGCAGGGTGTATTCCTGGCTGTCGGCCATCCGGGTTTCCTGGCTGACGGCGTCCTTGTCCTCCAGCCAGTCCTGCCACTCGCTGTCACCGTCAGCACGCATGGGCGCGTTCAGTGACCCGTCCGGCCCGGAAAGGCGGCGGTTCATGGACACGACCTCCTCGTCCAGCACCCCAAGCTTTGTGGCGATCTGGCTGACCTGATCGGGCCGCAGGTCGCCTTCCTGGAAGGCTGAAAGCTGGGCCTTGGCCTTGCGCAGGTTGAAGAACAGTTTCTTCTGGGCGGCGGTGGTCCCCATCTTTACCAGCGACCAGGAGCGCAGGATGTATTCCTGGATAGAGGCGCGAATCCACCACATGGCGTAGGTGGCCAGGCGGAAACCCTTGTCCGGCTCGAACTTCTTGACCGCCTGCATCAGGCCGACATTGCCTTCGGAAATCACTTCACCTATCGGCAGGCCATAGCCGCG
>CAIYSH010000118.1 GCA_903928755.1 uncultured Alphaproteobacteria bacterium
CCCCTTCTGCGGGAAAACCAGCTTCAGCTCCTGTCCCGCCCTTTGCACCACCGGTGCCTGGGCCTTGGGACTGACGCAGATCCAGTCAATGCCTTCCGGAGCCTGCAATGTGCCATTGGTCTCCAGGGCAATGGAAAAACCCTCGGCGTGCAGGGCGGCCACCAGGGCGGCATCGACCTGCAGGAGGGGTTCGCCGCCGGTGCAGACCACCAGCCTACCCTCGTCGCCGCCTTCCCACTTGGACGCAATGGTCCGGGCCAGGGTTGCCGCATCGGCAAAACGGCCGCCCCCGACACCATCCAGGCCGACAAAGTCCGTGTCACAGAAGGTGCAGACGGCACTGGCGCGGTCTTCCTCGCGGCCTGACCAGAGGTTACAGCCGGCGAAACGGCAAAAGACGGCGGGACGGCCAGCCTGGCCGCCCTCTCCCTGCAGGGTCAGGAAGATCTCCTTGACGGCATAGCTCATGCTTCGATCGCCACACGGCCCGCCGCGTCCCAGTCCTCATAACCCCGCACCCGAAGGGCACAGGCCGGGCAGGTTCCGCACCCATAGCCCCAGGGTTTCCGCTGGTCGCGCTCACCGCGATAGCAGGTATGGCTGTGCTCCAGAATCAACGCCACAAGATCTTCCCCGCCAAGACCCTTTGCCAGTTCCCAGGTCTGGGCCTTGGTCAGCCACATCAGCGGGGTCTCGATGGAAAAGTCCTGGGCCATGCCCATGTTCAGGGCGGTCTGCAGGGCGTCCAGGCTGTCGCGGCGACAGTCCGGATAGCCCGAGAAATCGGTCTCGCACATGCCGCCCACCAGAACCGACTGGCCACGCCGGTCGGCCAGAGCCGCGGCATAGGTCAGGAAGACCAGATTGCGCCCTGGAACGAAGGTATTGGGCAGGCCCTTCTCCGTGATCTCGAAGGCGCGGTCTTCGGTCATCGCCGTCTGGCCCAGGGCGCCAAATCCCGTGATGTCGACCACGTGATCGTCACCCAGACGCCTGGACCATTCGGGAAAGTTGGCGATCAGTTCCTGTCGTACGATCTGCCTCTGGGCCATCTCCACACCATGACGCTGGCCGTAGTCGAACCCGACGGTCTCGACCTGATCATACCTCGCCAGGGCCCAGGCCAGACAGACCGAGGAGTCCTGACCGCCGGAAAACAGGACGAGGGCGCGGGAAAGCTGGGACATGTCCTGAATATGCGCTCCGCGACGCAAAACCGGAAGCCCTGAGGGGGATCTGTGACCTTTAAAGTCTGCTGGATGAAGGACCATCGCCCTGTTCAAATTGGGCTAGGCCTGAGCAACACCTTGGGCGATGGTAAAGCCGAACAGAAGGAAGACCCCGTTGGCCGGTTTCTATGATCGCTACATCCTGCCGAAGTTCCTGTCGGCGGCCTGTGCCTCGCCCGGTATCATGGGCCAGAGGGCCAAGGTGGTGCCCCAGGCTGAGGGACGCATTCTCGAGCTGGGCATAGGCATGGGGCTGAACCTCAATTTCTATGATCCGGCCAGGGCCAAGGAAGTGATCGGGGTCGACCCGGCCCTTGAACTGCGCAACCTCGCCATGGCCGCCCCGCGCCCGGAAGGCCTCAGGGTCGAGGTCAAGGACGGGACGGCCGAGGCCCTGCCCTTTGAGGACAAGAGCTTTGACACCGTGGTCTGCACCTTCACCCTGTGCTCGGTCTGCACGCCCATGGCGGCCCTGGCCGAGGCCCGGAGGGTGCTGAAGCCCGGCGGGCGCATGCTGTTCTGCGAGCACGGCCTGGCACCGGACACCGAGGTCGTGAAGTGGCAGAGGCGGATCGAGCCCATCTGGAAACGTCTGGCCGGGGGCTGTCACCTGACCCGCCCGGTAACCTCGGTCATCGAAGCTGCGGGCTTCAAGACCGACTGGCTGGAAACCGGCTACCTGCCCAAGGCCCCGCAGTTTGCCGGATGGAATGAGTGGGGCTCGGCCCGCCCGAACTGAGACCTGAAGGACGAAACATGCTGAGAATTGGACTCCTGGGCGCTTCGAAGATCGCCCCTGTCGCCGTCATGGCACCGGCTGGCAAACGCGATGACGTGACCATTACTGCCGTCGCGGCGCGCGATCCGGTCCGAGCCGCAGACTATGCCAGAACCCACGGCATTGCCGCTGTGGCCGAAGACTATGCTGCCCTGATCGCCCGGGACGATGTGGACATGGTCTATAATGGCCTGCCGCCCTCTGGCCATCTGGAGTGGACGCTCAGGGCCCTTGAGGCGGGCAAGGCTGTGCTTTGCGAAAAGCCCTTCGCCATGAATGCCAGCGAGGCCCAGACCATGGTGGATGCCGCCTCGGCGGCCGGCCTGCCGCTGATCGAAGCCTTCCACTATCGCTATCACCGGGTCATGCAGCAGGCTGTGGCCATGGTTAGGGCCGGTGCCCTGGGAACCCTGCATCGCGGCTATGCCATGTTTGAAGTTCCCATCCCCAGGTCCCCCGACGAACTGCGCTGGCGGCGCGACCTGGGCGGCGGCGGCCTGATGGATCTGGGCTGCTATCCCATCCACGCCCTGCGCACCCTGTTTGGCGAAGAGCCCAAGGTCCGCGAAGCCCGTGGCGTCTTCGAAGATGGCGTCGACACCAGGATGAACGCCGCCCTGATCTTTTCCGGCGGCGTGGTGGCAGAAGTCGCCTGTGCCATGACGTCCGAGACCTTCGGGGCCCGCCTCACCCTGGCCGGCTCCAGGGGCCGCATGGAAATCATCAACTTCCTGGCCCCGCAATTGGGCTGTCGTTTCACAACCACCGTCGACGGCATCACCACCGAACACCCTACTGACGGCCCCAGCACCTATGAGGCCCAGCTGGATCATGTGGTCGAGGTCATCACCCGGGGCGTCACCCCCCTGACCGGCGGGGCCGACGCCGTGGCCAACATGGCGGTGATCGACGCGATCCATGCCGCAGCGGGGCGCTGAGAGGCCATCATGAAGACCAATGCCCTGATCACCCTGTCCCTCGCCCTGTGCCTGTCAGCCTGCGACAAGGCTGCCGACCGGGTGCCGTCCCTGGCCAGAACGCCCACCCCGGTGGCCACACCGGACGCCCCGCCTGCGCCGGGGGTCCACGCCATCCCGGCCTGGGCAGCGGGCCTGATCGGCAAGAGCTTTGCCGCAAGCTATCCCGGCCAGCCCGGCGATTGCCTGGGCAATACCGACGCCATCATCGCCCGGACCCGGGCCGGAACCGAGATCGTCGGCTGGGGCTGGGACTCTGCCGCCGCCGCGGTGGTGCCACAGATCGTGCTGGTGGACGCTGCTGGCACCATGATCGGCGCGGGCGAAACCGGTCTGCCCCGGGACGACGTGACCAGGGCCATGCCCCAGGTCACCTCAAAAACCCCCGGCTGGTCAGCCTTCACCCCGAAGGAAACCGGCGAGATCAAGGCCTATGGCCTGATCAAAAACGGCAAGGGCATCTGCGTCCTGGGCGGGATCAGGCTTTAGGTCGGGGTGCCACGCCAACGCGCCGATGCAGGGAAGCGATTCTGGTAAGCTTTCCGCCCATAGGCTAATTCCAAATAGGTCCAGATCCAGCCTGAGAGAAGGGCAAGGCTCATTGGTCCCGCGATAATAGGGTCCCAAGGGCTTCCTCCGCCGCCCAGAGCAAGCATAAAGCTCCCGAGTCCAATGAAGCTACTCA
>CAIYSH010000119.1 GCA_903928755.1 uncultured Alphaproteobacteria bacterium
GACCCGGCCGTCGGATCCGCGCTCAATGTCGCCAAATTCCAGGCTCGAGGAGCCGCCCTGCGCGCTGGAATCGACCCGGGCATTGTTAGCGGCGTTTCCAGGAAGGCCATGACCAGGGCATATGCCGTTTCCTGTTCCTCTCCAGACCTGGCTGTAGCCGCCGACCGGGTCAGGATGGCCTTCGACAGCTATGCCAAAATGCTCAAGATGGACTATCCGGGTGACATAGTGGGCTGGCAGGCGGACCGGGGGTCCAGCAATCTTGCCCTCCGCTGGCGCCTGACCCAGGATGTCAGCCAGAATGGAGACCGCCTCCTGTTCGGGCTCGCTGGAAGGAGCGGCGCCAACGCCCTGCTTGCTCTGGCCCACTTCAAGAATGATGCAGCCCCCTACTCCGCCCGCCTGGTCATGCGTGACGACCAGTTGACGGTCGGGCCGTATCTTGACGCGAGGGGCGCAGCAAGTCGCAAAATTCCGCTGGACAGGCGGTTTGCCGCAAACGGTGCCCAGATCAGCTTCACGGCAGAGGCGCGCAGTTCAGCCGGTTCTGACCTGTTGCCCAAGACCCTGACGTCGGGTTGGGCGTTCAGATTCCCTGCCCAGGCAGCGCGACAACTGGCGGCCCTCGACCCCAGAGAGTCCGTGGCCATAGATTTCATATTTCCGGACGATTCAATCCGGCGGCTCTACATAGAAGTGGGCGACTTTGCGGCGGGCCGCGCCTTTCTCCAGTCGGCCGGCCGCCCTGCCGACTGAGACGCTTTTGTCCTGGGGACCGGGCCTTCAGGCCCCGGCCTTCTCCCTGCTCACAACGGGCATCCGGACCGTCACGGTGGTCCCCACCCCAAGCTGGCTCTCAAGAATCATTTCACCCCCGTGCAACTGGGCGAAGGCCTTGACGAGCGAGAGCCCGAGGCCCGTTCCGCCGACCTTGTGGTCACTGTCGCCAACCTGCGCATAGGGCCGACCAAGGGCCTTGATATCCTCAGGACTGATCCCGGAACCGGTATCCCCGACAATGAGTTCAATATTACGTCCATCCTCGCGAAGGGTGACCGTGATGGCCCCGCCTTTCGGCGTGAACTTCAGGGCGTTTGACAGCAGGTTGAGAACGATCTGCTTCAGGGCGCGTCGGTCAGCCGAAACATCAAGGTGTTCCCTGGGCAACAGACCGCGCAAGGCAACCTCTGCCCGGTCGGCCTGGCCACGCATCAGACGAAGGACGGCACTGACGGCCTCGCGGGCGTCAAAATCCTCACGGTAGAGCTCATAACGCTCTGCCTCGATCTTCGACATGTCGAGCACATCATTGATCAGCTCAAGCAGGTGCCCGCCAGCCTCATGGATCAGTTCGGGATAATCCGCGTAACGGTCCGGAATTGCCCCGAACAATCTCTGCCGCATGATATCGGCGAACCCCATGATGGCATTGAGCGGTGTCCGAAGCTCATGGCTCATATTGGCAAGGAAGCGGGATTTTCCGGCATTTTGCGCGTCGGCTGTAACCCTGGCGTCTTCAAGCACGGCCTCTCGCGCCAACTGGATGCGCAAGTCATGGATGGAGCCGATCAGCCTCGAATGGCCTATGCGACGCAGGACCAGTTCGGCCCAGGCAGGGGCACCCTCGACCGGACCAAACCGCAGGGCAGCCGTGCCTTCATTATAGGCCGTGGTGAGCGCAGCTTCGAAAGCCGGTCGATAGCCAGGGGCGGCAAGGCTCATAACCTTTGTGTATGGCTTGGCCAGGGCGGCCAGATCGGCTGACCCGCTGCCCCAAAGCCTGTAGATCCGGCCATCGCATCCCAGTTCGAGCAGGAGGTCAGGTTGTGCCTCAAGGATTTCCCGAAGCTCCCCTTCCGCGAATTTTGATCTTCGGGTATCGACGGTCACCTGCCGGTGCAGCAGAACAAGAGCCGAACCCAGGCCCAGGGTCAGTGCAACCAGCGCCACGGCACCAAGGGCTGCAGAAAGGGCCAGGGCCGGTGGGGCCGGTAGTGGCAGGGTAAACAGCCAGATTATCGAGACCCCGAGACTGGCCACGGTGACGGCTGTGGCAAAGGCCAGATGACGTGGGCGGCCCATGGCCGCAGCGCCAGCGAGGGGAACCAGATGCAGCAGGCTGAGCGGTCCGCCAATGCCTCCGGTCAGCAGCGTGGCGACCAGACTGCAGACACTCCACAAGGTCAGCAGGATCTCGTCAGCCCACTTGAGTTCGGTCCTGGCCAGGATCAGACCCGCCCCGGCCGGAAGTGCCGCAAAACAGAGCGCCAGAAGGACACGTCCGCTGGTCAGGACCGGAGACAGCAACAAGAGCCCAGCACCAAACGCGATCGCCGCCAGCCAGCAGGCATGCCACCAGTCGAGATTCGACGGCGCATCCTCCATGCGATCAACCGGGCCTGGGTGCATTTCCAAAACTGTGCGGCTTCTTCGTTGATTTCGCCCGCCCGAAAACCGGGCCCCTGTCCTTACGCCGACCAGACATCGGGCGCGAGCGGGCTCGCCCAATGGGTGATGTGCTCAAGGCTGCTCGCCCGGACGTCCGCCCCGATGCCACCGGCTCGCGTGCGCTCTGGACCTCCATGGAGCTCCAGTCA
>CAIYSH010000120.1 GCA_903928755.1 uncultured Alphaproteobacteria bacterium
CGGATAGTCGACATACCGGCGAGGCATGCCCTGCAGGCCAAGGAAATGCTGCGGGAAGAAGATCAGGTTCACGCCGACAAAGGTGATCCAGAAATGGGCCACAGCGAGAAACTCGTTGTATTTGACGCCCCACATCTTCTCGAACCAGTAGTAGAAGCCGGCGAAGATCGCGAACACCGCACCAAGGCTGAGCACATAGTGGAAGTGCGCAACCACATAGTAGGTGTCATGAAGGCTGTAATCGATGCCCGCATTGGCCAGCACGACCCCCGTCACACCGCCGACCGTGAACAGGAAGATGAAGCCCATCGCCCAGAGCATGGGCGCCTTGAAGTCTATGGAACCGCCCCACATTGTGGCGATCCAGGAGAAGATCTTCACACCGGTCGGGACGGCAATGACCATGGTCGCGGCCACGAAATAGGCCCGCAGGTTGATACTCATGCCGACCGTATACATGTGGTGCGCCCACACGACGAAGCCGACAAAGCCGATGGCCACCATGGCATAGGCCATGGCCAGGTAACCGAAGACCGGCTTCTTCGAGAAGGTCGAGACGATCTGACTGATGATGCCGAAGCCTGGCAGGATCAGGATGTAGACCTCGGGGTGGCCGAAGAACCAGAACAGGTGCTGGTACATGACCGGGTCACCACCGCCGGCCGGATCGAAGAAGTGGGTGTTAAAATTGCGGTCCGTCAGCAGCATGGTGATGGCACCCGCCAGAACCGGCAGGGACAGCAGCAACAGGAAGACGGTGACCAGGATCGACCAGACGAACAGCGGCATACGGTGCAGGGTCATGCCCGGGGCGCGCATGTTGAAAATGGTCGTGATGAAATTGATGGCACCCAGGATTGAACTGGCACCCGCAAGGTGGACTGAGAAGATCGCAAGATCCATTGCAGGACCGGTGTGACCGCTCGTCGACAGGGGTGGGTATAAGGTCCAACCCCCGCCAAAGCCGCGTCCTGGACCCCCATCCACAAACAGCGATGTGCAGAGCAGGACCCAGGCGGCCATGAGCAGCCAGAACGAGATGTTGTTCATCCGCGGGAAGGCCATGTCCGGCGCGCCGATCATCAGCGGCACGAACCAGTTGCCAAATCCGCCGATCATGGCGGGCATGACCATGAAGAAGATCATGATCAGGGCGTGGGCCGTAACCACGGCATTGTAGCCGTGATTGGACTGCTCCACGAGGCCCAGCAGGTGGACCGGCGAGTCAGGGCGGAAAATCTGGATGCCCGGCTCGGCCAGTTCCCAGCGGATCAGACCAGACAGGGCACCGCCCACCAGGCCCGCCATGATGGCGAACAGGATGTAGAGCGTGCCGATATCCTTGTGATTGGTCGACAGGAACCAGCGGGTGAAGAACCCGGGCTTGTGGTCGTCGTGTGCGTCATGAGCGGCGGCGTGGGCCATCGAACTCTATCCTAAGATCATTTCGCGGCCGGCGCCGGGACGGGCGCAGGCGAGGGAGGGGTGGCGGCCGCCGGACCGGCAGCGACAGGCGCTACGGCGGCGGCGGGGACTGCGGCGGCCGAAGCTTCAGCAGCGGGGGCTACCGCAGCAGGCGCGGCAGCTGGCACAGGGGCGGAACCCTTGGGCGAGCCGCCCTTGGCAACGACCCAGGCATCGAACTCGGCCTGCGGCAGGACCTTCACTTCGATCGGCATGAAGGCGTGCTGTATGCCGCAGAGTTCACGGCAATTCCCGTAATAGGTGCCCGGCTGGTCCACCTTGAACCAGACGTGATTGACCCGGCCGGGAACGGCATCGGCAATAACGCCAAAGCTCGGCACCGCAAACGCATGGATCACATCCGCGCCGGTGACCAGGACCTGAACCACCTTGCCGGCGGGAACCAC
>CAIYSH010000121.1 GCA_903928755.1 uncultured Alphaproteobacteria bacterium
CATGGGTTTCAATCGCTGGAAGAGTGCGGCGATCAATCACGGGGTATATGCCCGCTATATGGAAGGCAAGAAGAGCTCGGAAGGGGTGGACCTGGAAGGATTGCGAGCGACGATTGACAAAAGCCTTATCCTCGCGGAGCAGGCCATGAAGCGTATCTCATAGGCTTGCCGGGTTCTTCCTCGCCAGACGGTTCCGGCGCTGTCAGAGCCCCAGGTGTTCCAGGTTCCGGTCATGGTCCGACTTTTCCAAACGATAGAAGCTCCACACACTGATCGATGCCAGATAGATCAGGGAGATCAGCGGGAGATAGATCCAGGCTACCCTGGTAATCATCTCCAGGGCTTCGGGTCCTGGCCTGGCCTGTTTCGGGAAGGCCACGTAGCCAAGGAGTAAGGCGGGGATCAGGGCTGAGGCGGCATTCACGATCTTGTTGGGTATGCTGTCGGCTGTTGCGATCAGACCCTCCGCCCTCGCCCCCGTCTTGACCTGCACATCCTCGACAATGTCGGTAATCATTGAAGAGACGATTATGTAGCCGCCAATAGAGCAGACCCCGGCAACCAGGGAAAAGCTCCCCAGAACCACCAGCAACCAGGGCGATCCCCTCAGGTCGAGTAGTCCCAGTAACTTCAGCAGCATCGGCGCCTGACCGATAGCAACGCTCGCCACAAACAGCGACATCATGGTGCCCTTCTTGCCCCAGCGACGGGACAGAAGGGGGGCGATGAAGCCCCCAAGAATGGGAATTGGAACCCCCAGGAGGGTCAGGACAAGGATATCGCTGGATTTGAGTTCCCAGAGGAAGGTCTGAAAATACAGTGCCAGACCATTATTGACCCCGGAAGAAAGGCCTGCAATCAAGCCCGCGCTCATGGCGACAAGGAAGTTCCTGTTCTTGAGCGTGGAAAATGCCAAGCCGAACTGGTCCTTGAGGGATGGGGCTTCTTCCTCGGCACGTTTGAACAGAACAGGAATTTTGGACCATGTCCCCAGGGTCAGGGTCAGTCCTGAGAACATGATCAGTGCAATTATGGATAGAGAGAGCGGTCCATATCCTGCTCCATTCAGCTGTCCGACGGGATGGTCTGGAGTTGCGCGCAGGAAAACGCCATAGACCAGCAGGGTGGCTATGCCGGCACCCATTGTTCCAAGCGCCCAACGATAACCCAGCAGCAGGGTGCGATCATGGTAATCCGGCGCAAGCTCCGCTGCCAGGGCCCCTGTGGGAATTTCGTAAAGGCTCCATGCCAGGTTTAAGAACAGGCCCGTACCAAGGATATACCAGAACATGGCATCTGCCTGCCAACCGGACGGGGGGTGCCAGCGCAGATAGATGGCGAGCGGCAGGATAAAAAGGCCGGTCATAAACACTGGATGTCGCCGCCCGAACCGGGTGCGCAGCTGGTCAGAGCCATGGCCGATCAGGGGATCCCAGAACCCGTCGATGAACACCACCAAGGAAATGGCAAGGCCCACCAAAGTCGCCGGAACGCCGACCACCTGATTGTAGTAGAACATGGCCAGGCCACCTATGGCACCAAAGGCCCCGTTCGCAATCGAACCTGCGCCGTAGGAAAATTTGAGACCAAGGGATGGGTGTGGAATCCTCCGGACAGTCTGAGCCTGGTCTTCACTGGCTGACATTAGGTTCCCGCCCTTGTGGGCCAAGGGCTATAAATCATGCCCTGTCCCGTTCCGTCTCACATGGTGCGGTGGTCCTCGTTTTTGTCAATGAGGTATGTTCGGAACGTTAGTCTTCAGCCAATTGCATCGGACCCACAGACGGAAGATAGAGTAGGGCGTCCACCTGACCGTGAAGCTGGACTTCGACCGTGGCGTTGTACATGTGACCGACCTTCCAGGGGCGGTCAAATAGCCCGCCGGGCGCGTCGGCAACAGGGAAGATCACCGGCTGGTCGAAAGTCCTGAGCGCGGCATTGAGCGTATCCTCCCCATAGCTGAAGTGTCGCGGCAGATCCGGAAATGGCTGTGAGTCCTCTCCGGAGCCCCAGATCAACCAGACAGAGAAGACCCGGCGTTCCTGTTCCACGGAGAGGAAATGGCCAAGGCTTGTGCTTGTGCCGCCGCCCGGTCCCGCTGGCCCGGCACTACCCCCGAGCCGGTCGTCCTTCAAGAGGTGCAGGGCATGCGCCATGAAGACTGTATGTGGATTATCCCGGTCCTCCAGAACCGCCAGGGCCTGACGCTTTAGGATGGCTTCCCGATTGGCGAGCCCCGGAGACAGGGCGGCATAATCAGCTGCGTCGTAGGTCAGCTCCATATAATCCAGTGTATCAATCAGCGCCCGGAGACTGAGACTGATGCGTTTCCCAAGTTCGGGGTCGAGGTGGATCCTTGGGTCTTCCAAATTTTGCAGGGCGATACGAAGACGGCTGGCCTCTTCAGCGACACTTTCATCCGCAATCCGCGTCAGGTCAGTCAGCCATTGTTTGACCTCCGGGTTGGCTGGAACGGCCCCCAAAGCGTCTGCGATATCTGCGTAAGCCCCTCCAGGCAGGGCATCGACGTCAAAACCGTAAAAATCCAGATCAGACGCCATCTGCGTGAGGCTGCGATAAAAGCGCAATTGCTCAGCCCGGAAGAGCGCGACCGGATAGGAATCAAATGAGGCCTTGAGCATGCCGGTGGGCCTGTCATGTCGGTCAGTGCGCAGGTCCAGCTCATAGCCCAGCCCGACTAGCCGGCTGAGCTGGATCTCCTCGCCTTGGCTGAGGTAGCGGTTGACCCGAACCCCATCGGACCAGCTCATTTCCTCGGCAATCCGGGTCCACCCGCGCGCGGCCAGATAGCGGATCAGCAGGAGCCTGAAATCGGTCTTTTCGTGAATGAAATGATCCATTTCGCCGAGAAAGACGGTATCCTTTCCGGTCAGTAGCCCATCAAACACAGCAAGCTTTTCGGCGGTATCGGAGGTCCA
>CAIYSH010000122.1 GCA_903928755.1 uncultured Alphaproteobacteria bacterium
GCTGGAGACCATTGCCGAGCTGGAGGCCGATGCCCGGGCCCTTCTGGGCCGGGCCGCCGAGGCCGGGGGCCTGACGGCTCGGGGCTGGACCCGGACCCTGCGCCTGGCACGGACCATTGCCGATCTCGGCGGTGGCGGGCCGATCCGACGGGTCCATGTGGCTGAAGCCCTGATCTACCGGCGCGCCGGTGCCCGGTCACTGGCTGGTCCTTCGGCTTGACCCGTCGTTAAGGCACCGCTGCTAGTCCTCTATCCATGAGCAAGACCCAGATCGTGGCCAATCGCGTGGGCGCCGAAGAACTGGCGGCCCTCAGTCATGAATTCCGGACCCCCCTGAACGGCGTGCTTGGCATGGCCAGACTGCTGGAAGGGACTGGCCTGACGGGGGAGCAGAAGACCTATGTCACGGCCCTTAGGGATTCCGGCGAACATCTCCTTGGCCTGGTCAATGACCTGCTGGACTTCGCAAAACTGGGGACCTCCAAGGTTGAACTGCATCCCACCCGGTTCCACCTGGAAGATCTGTTGCGGGCCGTGACCGAGCTTCTGGCCCCGCGGGCCCAGGAGAAGGATCTGGATATTGCCTGGGCCGCCCCCGCAGGGATCGGCGAAATCCTTGCTGACGAAGGGCGCCTGCGCCAGA
The DNA here is from genome assembly GCA_903928755.1 of uncultured Alphaproteobacteria bacterium. Lineage (GTDB taxonomy): Bacteria > Pseudomonadota > Alphaproteobacteria > Caulobacterales > Caulobacteraceae > Phenylobacterium. Next base: position 644 of record CAIYSH010000122.1, read on the forward strand.
TCCTGCTCAATTTCGCGGGCAATGCCATCAAGTTTGCAAAGACCGGTGGCGTCCTGATTTCCGTCGGTGTCGACCCCGGGGATCGCCTGCGTTTCAGCATCATCGATACGGGACCGGGGGTCCCGGAAGCCGATCGTGAGCGGATCTTCGAAGCCTTCACCCAGTCCAATCCCAACTATGACGGCGTTCAGCTGGGTGGCGCAGGGCTGGGCCTGGCCATAGCCCGGACCCTGGCCGGGGTCATGGGCGGCGAGGTCGGTGTCGGAAATGCGCCGGGCGGCGGGGCGGAATTCTGGTTTTCCGCCAGGTTCAAACGCTGGGTCGGCAAGATGGACGGATCCCTTGCCGATCGGGTCGTTGGCGTGGCTTCGGCAAATCCGATCGTGCTCCAGGCCGCCATCCGTCAGATCGAGGCCTGTGGGGGCCTCGCCATGACTGCAGCGCGACCGGAAGATCTTGATCCCCGGGCAGAGGTCCTCCTGATTGATCACGGTCTTGACCCCGCAGCCCCACCCGACAGGCGTCCGGCCCTGATCCTCCTGCCCCCGGAGGGGCGCGGCCGTATCGAAGATTACAGAAATGCGGGTTTTGCGGGCTATCTCATCAAGCCCTTACGGCGGGCCTCCCTTGCAGAGCGGGTTCTTGCCGCCCTCGGCGCGCAAACCCGCAAGGGCCTGGCCGCCATCGAGGACGAGCGGGTTGCCGCAGCCGTCGCCCCGGGGACCCGGGTACTTCTGGTGGAAGACAATGCGATCAACGCCTTGCTGGCCCGCACCCTGCTTACACGTGAAGGGTGTATGGTCGATCTGGCCGGTGGGGGCCAGGAAGCCCTGGCAGCGCTCGCGGTCGGCACCTATGACCTCGTGCTGATGGACATGCGGATGCCTGACCTTTCCGGTGTGGAGACCACCCGCCGGTTGCGGAGCACAGGGGACCGGACCCCGGTCGTTGCCCTGACGGCCAACGCCTTTGAGGAGGATCGCCGGGCCTGCCTTGATGCGGGCATGAATGATTTCCTGGTCAAGCCCCTGGCCGCCGATGCCCTGCGCCGGGTCCTGACACAGCTGCTCCGGGGTGGCTGGACGGAGACGACGGGTCGGGTCAATCTGGGCTGATTACGGCCCTCTGAATCCGGGCCCGCTCCAGGGGGTCCCATGACTGACGTGAAGCCTGAAACGCCGCGCAAATATACGCTGACTGAAATCCTCGGCACACTGGGCCGGCCCAAGGTCGCGGTGATGATGGGGCTCGGCTTCAGTTCCGGCCTGCCCTTCCTGCTCACGGGAAACACTCTGGGCTACTGGCTGCGCGAGGAGGGAACCAGTCTCAAGGCTATCGGCTTCCTCTCCTGGGTGGGTCTGGCCTATTCCCTAAAATATCTCTGGGCTCCCCTGATGGATCGACTGGATGCGCCCCTGCTGGGCCGATGGCTGGGCCGCAGACGCGGATGGATGGTCCTGGCCCAGATCCTGGTTGGCACCGGTCTGCTCGGCATGGCCATGACCGGCGCCCACCCCGACCTGACCACCATCGGACTGTTCGCGGTCGTCGTCGCCTTTGCCTCGGCGACACAGGACATTGTGGTCGACGCCTGGCGCATTGAATCGGCTGAAAATGGCGAAGAACTGGGCCTCCTGTCTTCAGCCTATCAGCTTGGATATCGGGGTGCCCTGCTGGCCACCGACGCCCTGATCCTGGCCCTGGCTGCGCGTATAGGGTGGGCCAATTCCTATCTGGCGGCGGGCGCCTGCATGGCTTTGGGGCTCCTTGCGACCCTGCGCGCCCTTGAGCCCAGGCAGGCGGATCAGGTGATGAAGGCCAAATCGCCGCTCTGGACCCCCAAGGGCTTTTTCGACGCTGTGGTCGGGCCCTTCATCGACTTTTTTGCCACCCACAGGGAGCTGGGTGTCCTGATGCTTGTGGCCGTGGCGCTCTACAGGATCCCTGACTTCCTGATGGGGCCCATGGCCAACCCCTATTATCACGACCTCGGGATCACCAAGGATACCGTCGCAACCGTGCGCGGAACGGTCGGACTTGTGGCCGCCCTGGCCGGGATTGCGGCGGGCGGATTGAGTGCGGTGCGTCTGGGTTTCTTTCCGACCCTCATCGCGGGCGCCATATTGCAGCCCCTGGCGGTCGCGGCCTTTGCCCTGCTCAGTCTGTCGGGATCCCATCCGGGCATGTTCAGCCTGGTCATGGCCGCAGACAATTTCGCCATGGCCTATGCCGGAGTGGCCCTGGTCGCCTACATGTCCAGCCTGAC
>CAIYSH010000123.1 GCA_903928755.1 uncultured Alphaproteobacteria bacterium
ACGGGCCTTTGCGCGGTGGATCCGTGGGGTCGTGAAGTCAGGCGGGAAAGTTCCTGAGACCCAATGCCAAGACGTAAGGCTGTTCGGTGCGGGTGACGCGGTGGCCTTGGCTGAGTATCTGACAAAGACTCTCATCGACGGCGGCCGCCCGGGGTCGAGCCCGGGCACGCGTGAGCGCGTAACGGGCGGGGCCACGACGGCAAGCGTCGGCGAGAAACTGGGACGGGAACTCACACAAGGGCAAGCGAAAGTCGCAAGGAAGGCATACGGCACGCTTCCGGCTCGGGCACTCCTTGCTGAGGCGTGCGACAACGGGGACGCAGACGCGCTAGACCTGTGGCGCGAGTACGAACTAGCCACCAAGAGGCTCCGCACGATCTCGTGGTCCCGTGGGTTGCGTGCGCTGTATGGGCTGGCGGCTGAGCGGGACGATCAAAGCATCGTCGATGACGAGCGCGGCGGGGTCGCGGTCATGTACCTGACGGAAGCCGGACTTGCTCGGATCATCGGGTGGTCTGACCTGGTGCCAGGTATGCGGCAGGCATTCGTCCTGGGCGACTATGCCGGACTCAAAGACTTCATGGATACCAATGGAATCGGATACGAGGAGATCATCGGTGAAGACGAAGAAGAGTAAGACGTACAAGGCGCTTAATGCCGTGCTCGGTCCGGTCGTTCGCCCGTATGCCGCTCAGACGATCCAGCGGCTCATGGGTTTTCATCTGCTCTGGCACATGCTCGGTGGAGAGAAAGCGCTGCGGGATCTGGGCTGGGATCCGGTCACTGTGTGGCGTAACCGCAAGGAGTTTGCCTCCACGTTCGGTGTCTCTGTGGAAGAGGGGTTCCCTGAACTGGCCGACTTCGCGAGGTCCATCGGCGTGGGTCAGGAGATTGTCTGATGGGTATCGAAGACTCCGCTGCGTACAAGCGCCGCGTAGCGCTGCGTAAGCAGCGCGAGGAGTCCTACTGGTCTTCCAAGGCTGGTCCCGTGGTCGTGCGTTACGTGGAGCCGCGTCCGTAGATCAGAGGGTGAAGGGCGGAGCCCTTCTGGTGATCTTTCGTCGCAGACGCTAAGTGGCCTCCAGCCGCTCCGTGGGAGGAATCCGCTGGGCCTCGGACGTTGCCCCTTCGTCGGCGCGTCTTTGGTCTTGGTCCTTGCAAGGTTGAAGTCCGGCCGCTACTCTCTGATTTGTGATGATCAAGAGTGGGAAGCGACCGGACCGATATGAATCGTAGCCCTGTCGCGGCCATTTCTGGGTCAACTCGAAACCCTCTGGTTGGGGGTTCTCCGTCTGTGGCGGCTCTGGTTCCTGCAACCGTCGGAGCCGCCGCAGGCGGGTCCCTAGATACATATGGGGTTAATCCTTCGTTTTCCTCATACGAGGCCCAAAAAGTCCGTTTTCGCCTCCGGTCTTTCCTCTGGCTGGAATCGACCCAGCGGAGCGTCCGAGCCTGTGGCCGGTGCAAGCGCAAGGGCGTCGAACGGGTCGTCGTGAAGACGGGTCCGGCAGGGGTCGGGCTGTCCGGCCTCCAGCACTGCGCGGCCATCTGGATTTGCCCCGTCTGCGCCGTCTCGGTCTGGGCTGAGCGGTCCCTAGAGATCGGGATGGTGGCCTCTGCTGCCATTGCTGACGGCAAGCAGATCGCGTTCGTGTCGCTGACCACCCGCCACCACGTTGGCGACCGGCTGGAAGGCCTCATGGGGCATCTGAACGCCGGTTGGCGGGCCGTCATGGATGGGATGTATGGGAAGCAGCTGCGGCTCGAGCTAGGACTGGTCGGTCATATCCGCGTGACTGAGGTCAACTACGGCGCGAATGGCTGGCACCCGCATTTCCATCTGGCTCTGGTGGTCGATGGGGCGCGTTCGCTGGCCGAGATCGAAGACACGATGGAACGGGCCTTTGCGCGGTGGATCCGTGGGGTCGTGAAGTCAGGCGGGAAAGTTCCTGAGACCCAATGCCAAGACGTAAGGCTGTTCGGTGCGGGTGACGCGGTGGCCTTGGCTGAGTATCTGACAAAGACTCTCATCGACGG
>CAIYSH010000124.1 GCA_903928755.1 uncultured Alphaproteobacteria bacterium
CCATGATCCCCGACCCCACCACAATGGCCAGCAGAAAGGCGGTTCCGAGCCCCTCGGCGGCCAGACGGCGACCTAGGCTGAAGGGCGCGTCGGACATGGCTCAGACCTCGTCCCGGGTCTTGCCGATATCGGTGAGTTTGGCCTGCAGGGTCAGCCGGTCCAGGGTCGCCATGGGCAGGTTGACGAAGGCCTCGATGCGGTTCTGCAGGCGCCGGTAGGTCTCGGCAAAGGCAAGGGCAATTTCGGCCGCGCTACCCGTGGCGTCGGCCGGATCTGGCACCCCCCAGTGCGCCGTCATGGGCTGGCCCGGCCAGATCGGGCAGACCTCTCCCGCAGCATTGTCACAGACGGTGAAGACGAAATCGAGCTCGGGCGCCTGCGGGTTCTTCGCATTGGCGAACTCATCCCAGGCCTTGGAGCGGAAACCCGAGGTGTCGTAGTCGAGCTTGTCCAGCAGGGCCAGGGCGTTGGGATTGACCTTGCCCGTCGGCATGGATCCCGCCGAATGGCCGACAAACTGCCCCTGCCCCAGCCGGTTGATCAGCGCCTCGGCCAGGATCGAACGACAGGAATTTCCGGTGCACAGGAAAAGCACATTGTAAGGTCGCGACATCAGATTTTCCCATTGGCTCAGGTTCGGGATACTGAAATCTCAAACCTCGCCAAGTGAAGCTTTTACGACACTCCTCCCCGGTCATACCGGCGAAGGCCGGTATCCAGGTCCTAGGTGACAGCCAGTCCGGAGAGGCCGCTCCTTGGGTCGTTGACCAGCTCACAGCCCCACGAACTGGACCCCGGCCTCCGCCGGGGTGACCGGCTGTTAGTCCAGCGCCGCCGCGATCAAATCCTGGGCCATGGCCTGCAGGCGGGGGGAATTGTCCTCGGCCATGCGCTGGATCAGGCCGACGAAGATCAGGTCGTTTTCCCAGTCCACCCAGAACCAGGTCCCGGCCGCCCCGTCCCACTGATAGGTCCCCTTGCCGACTTTTGATCCCGCCGCGGCCGGATCATGAAAGACCGCGCCGTTATAGGCCTGGCCATAGCCCGGCCGGATCTGCTGCAGACCTATGCCATAGCCGCCGGCCAGGATGTCGGGAGCCAGACGCTGGGCGCTCATTTCGGCCACGGACTCCGGTGTCAGGATCCGCACACCGTCCAGTTCGCCCCTGTTCAGCAGCATCTGCGCAAACCGGGCATAGTCGCTGGCCGTGGAATAGAGCCCGCCGCCACCGCCCGGCAGGGGCGGAATGGCCTCAGGTCCCCGCACAATGATCGGCAGGTTGGAATGGGTCAGGCCCTTGGTCTTGCTCATCCGGTAGAGGGTCGCCAGCCGCGGCAACTTCTCCGGCGGGACGAAGAAGTCGGTGTCGACCATGCCGAGGGGCTGGAAGATCTTCTCCCGCATGAAATCCGGCAGGCTCATCCCCGACAGCTTCTCGATCAGGGCCCCCTGCAGGTCCATGCCAAGGCTGTAGCGCCACTGGCTTCCAGGGGTGAAGGCCAAGGGACAGGCCGCAATGGCCTTGGACATGTCCGCCAGATTGGCCTGAGCCCAGACCCCCTTGGCCAGATAGGTGGCGTCGACCGGATCCTCGGGGTTCCAGCCATAGCCCAGCCCCATGGTATGGGTCAGCAGATGCAGCAGGGTCGGGGCCGCCGCCTGCCCATCCACCGTCTTTACTCCTGCAAACTCCGGCAGATGTTTGGCCACCAGATCCTCCGGCGACCACAGGCCCTGCGCCCGCAGGACCATCATGGCCACGGCCGTCACCGCCTTGGTCATGGAGAAGATACGGAAGATGGTGTCGAACTTCAGGGGTTCAGCAGTCGCCAGATCCTTCATGCCCTGTACCGACCGGTGGGCGACCTTGCCATGGCGGGCCACCAGGGTAACCGCTCCTGCCAGCTCCCCCGCAGCGATCAGATCGGCAAGGGCCGCATCGATCTTCGCCAAGCCTTCCGGGGAAAGCCCCAGGCTCTTGGGGTCTGCATCCTGCATGGTCGTTTCTCCCGGAATTATTGTTTTAAAGGACTTTTTCCATAACCACGAATTCGAGGCCGGGAATCAGGGGTTCGCCGAACTTGGGGTCGTCATAG
>CAIYSH010000125.1 GCA_903928755.1 uncultured Alphaproteobacteria bacterium
CTGACCGAGAAGGGTCAAGGCTAGAGAGATGACCCCGGCAGTGCAACCCGCCTCAAGAGACCCTGGAGGCTGCGTTTCGCCCGATGGGACACCTGTTAAGCCCGCGATCTTCGCGCCCGAGGTGAAACCGACAGCGCTGACCCCGCTTGATGTCCATTATCGGGATTAACCGTCTTTCAGGGAACCATCATGCGTCTCAGGTCACTCCTGCCCATTATTGCCCTCGTGTCCCTGGGTGCCTGCGATTCCGCAAAGCTGGCTGAGGTGACCGGGATCAGACCAGCCGCCTGCACTCCTGGCACCCAAACGGCCTGTGCAGCGGCACCGGCCGTCAACCCCGCCAGCATGTCACCAGAAACAGCTCCGGTGACCAACACCCAAACGGCAGACGCAGGGACGACAAGACAGTGTGTTGATGCCTGTCTTGCCGGGGGGCCGGTTCAGGTTGCAACGCCCCGCAGAATAAGCTCCACCCACAGGCGGCACACGACAAGGCCGAGGCGGATGGCCGCTGTGTCACGCCCTGTCTATCTACCGCCTCGGGTCATGGCGGCCCCGCAGCCACCGACGGAGGTCTGGGTGGATCGGGACATAGACCGAACCGCTCCGGTCTACGGACATCAGGCCTATAACCGCTACCCCAGGCCCCTATCTCCACCCGTGATCTATAACGGACTCCATCATCCACATGAGCCGGCCAGGTATGTTCCCCCTCAGGAGGTCTATATCTACCCGTCTGGCTCGACCGATCGTCGGGGCTATGACGGCGGTGGCGATGCCTGCCAATGCACGACGCCGGCCGCAGGTCGGGACCGCGCCGGCTACCTGACCTGGCCGGGCAAGACCGAATTCCGCGCCAACTAGGGCATGTTTTTCAGGGCTGGAAGGCGCTATGCCTGATCCGGCCCCGGATCTCCGGGCAAGGGGCCCCCTTTACCCCGCACACCAGGAGGCCCCATGCCCATGACCAACAGACTCCTGCCGCTTGAGGGCATCGAGAACTTCCGCGATTTCGGGGGTTATGGCGCGTCGGATGGTCGCCGCATGGTGCAAGGACGGTTCTGGCGATCTGCCCACCATGGCAAGGCGACCCCGGCCGACATTTCCGCCATCCAGGCCCTAGACCTGACCACGGTGGTGGATCTGCGCCGACCACGGGAAAGGGAAGCAGAGCCCTCGCGGCGGCCTGACGGGTTCTCGGGCCAGATCATCCAGTGCGATCTGGGTGACCGGGCAGAGGCCCCGCATGTGGCCTTTCTCCGCGACACCGACCTGACCCCGGACAGCGTGGATGCATTCTTCATGGATTATTACGCCAAGGCCCCCTTCGAGCCCCGCCACCCCATTCTTTTCCGCGGGTATTTCGAGGCCCTGCTGGCCGCCGAAGCCTCCGTCCTGATCCACTGCACGGCCGGCAAGGACCGCACGGGTCTGCTGGCCGCCCTTACCCACCATGTCCTGGGGGTCCATCGGGACGACGCGATTTCAGATTTCCTGATGACCAACTCAGCCGCAAGGGTCGAAGCCCGGGCCCCCCTGGTGGCCCAGGCCCTCGCCCAGAGCCTGGGCAGGGTTCCGTCCGATACCGCCGTGCGGCTGTTTCTTGGCGTCGATGGCAAATACCTCGATGCCGCCCTCGAGGCCATTGCAAGACAATGCGGAAGCCTTGAATCCTACCTGGCCGGGCTTGGCGTCGATGCTGTCGCGACCGGGCGTCTGCGGGACCGGTATCTGGCCTGACCGGCAGGGGCCAGGTTGAGGGGACCCTCAGCCTGCAAGGACTGAAGGATCAGGGATCGAGACGGGCCATGACCCTGGCGATAAGGTCGGCTGACAGGCCGGCCTCTTCGAGGACCTCGCGGGTATGTTCGCCGAGCCTGGGGGCACCCCGGGTCACGGCGGGCGCACCTTCAGGAAAGCGGGCCGGTGCCGCCACCGTGGACATCCTGCCGCCCCAGCCATTGTCGACCTCCACCCGGCAGCCGGTGGCCTCGAACTGCGGCATGTTGATGGCTTCGGTCAGGGTCTGCAGGGGTGCCCAGGCCAGGTCTGCTGCCGTGAGGATTTCAGCGGCCTGCGCAAGGGTCATTCCAGCAAAGGCGTCTTCCGCAAAGGCCCGGATCTCCCTGACAATGTCGAGATCCGTCACCGGCATGGCATAGCGTGGATTGCCGGGAACCTCAGGGTGCCCAAGGACGGTCATGAGGTTGGGGAAACATCCCGGCCCCTTGAGGACAAAACAGAGCCAGCGGTCATCCGACGTCCTGAAATAGACTCCGGAAATCGGATGGGGACGCTGGTCGCGGGGCTGGGTGACGGGCGCTTCGCCGAACCTCAGATGGGTCGACATGTCCCATCCCAGGGCATAGGCGGCCGTGCGCAGCAGGGAGCATTCCACCAGCCTTCCCCGGCCGGTCTCATGTCGCTCATGAACGGCAGCCAGGACCGAGGACAGGGTCGCCAGGGCGGTGGCGTGATCCCCGAAGCCGGGGCGGCAGGCAAAAGGCTCCTGGTCGGGGGGAATGTGGGTGCGGCCAACTCCGCTCTTGGTCCAGAAGACGGTTATGTCGAAGGCGGGCAGATCGACATCGGGGCCTTCCAGCCCGACCCCGGAGACACTGGCATAGATCAGCCGCGGCATTTGGGATTTCAGGGAGTCATAGTCCAGCCGGGCCCGCTTCAGGGCCCCCGGGCGGACATTGGTAATGAAGACGTCGGCACCCTGGAGCAGGGCCAGCATGGCCTGACGTCCCTCATCCGACGCAATGTCCAGTGCCACGCCGCGTTTGCCACGGTTTTCCATGGTGAAAATCGGGCTCCCGGGCATTTCCGCGCTTTCGGGGAAGAAGGTCCGGGTGGCATCCCCGGTCAGGGATTCCACCTTGATCACATCAGCACCCCAGTCGGCCATGACGGCGGCGCATCCAGGCGCAGCGATCCAGGTCGCCAGTTCAACGACCCTCAGTCCTTGCAGCAGCATGTCAGCCTCCCCGTTTTCGTTTTCAGTCCAGGGCGTTCCCGCCCGTGTCAGGAGGTGCCAACCGCCCCGCCGTCGCTGGCGATGATCTGACCCACGACATATTCGCCCGCCCGGGAGGCCAGGAAGATGACCAGTCCGGCAATGTCTTCCGGCGCGCCGACCCGGCCGCTGGGATTGCCCCGGCCGACACGGTCCCAGTCGGCATTTTCAGTGTCTCCGCCAAACCCGACGCCGGTAGACAGCATCCAGGTCGGATAGGGACCCGGCGCAATGGCGTTGCAGAGGATGCGCTCCTTGGTCAGGTGCGAGGCCAGGAAGCGGGTCAGGTGATGGACGGCCGCCTTCGAGGCCCCATAGGAGAAGGTATCGAAGGCCGCCGACTTCAGACCGTCAATGGAACCGATATTGATGATCCGGGCGGGATCGCCCTCGGCACCGGCCTTGCGCAGCAGGGGCAGGAGCTTCTGGGTCAGGAAGAAGACACCCTTGACGTTGGTGTCCATCACCTTGTCCCAGCCCACTTCGGGAAACGCATCGATCGGCGCACCCCAGGCTGCGCCGGCATTGTTGACCAGAATGTCGAGGCGGTCTTCCGAGGCTGCCAGCCGTGATGCCAGGGAAACAATGCCGGTCATCTGGGAAAGATCGGCAGGCAGGGAGACGCACGCTCCACCATAGGTCTCGGAAAGGCGCCTGGCTGTGGCATCACAGACATCGGCCTTGCGAGACGAAATATAGACCTTTGCGCCCCCCGCCAGCAGGCCTGCGGCGATCATTTCGCCAATACCGCGGGACCCCCCGGTCACCAGGGCAACCTTGCCCCGGACTGAAAACAGGTTGTTGAAGTCTGCCGCCATCTGTCTGTTCCTTGCCCTGTCCCCACGGCTCTTTTCCGGCCCTGCGGGAGGGATTCCCTTAGACCATGCGCAGGGGCCGGGCAATTTATGTCCACATACCAAGTTGACAATTCCGGGATGGGGGGGCCACGCTCCGGAAATACAGACTGCCAGGGAGGCGAAAATGGCTGACGGTGAAATCCTCGACAAGGCGAAGTTCCACACCATGTTGGACTCCACGAAAGAGGACTGGGCGGCCATCGGCCGGGCCGGTGCCCCCTTTCATCAGGCCTTTCCCGACCGCCTCCTGGCCCATCTGAACATGCTCGCCGACGACAGTGGTGGGTTCACCGTCACCCGGCTGGAGCATTCCCTGCAGACCGCCACCCGCGCCCACAAGGACGGGCGGGACGAGGAATATGTGGTGTGCGCCCTGATGCACGACATCGGCGACATTCTGGCCCCGTCAAATCACGCCGAGCTGGGGGCCATGATCATGAAGCCCTACATCTCGGAACAGAACTACTGGATGATGGACAAGCACGGCATTTTCCAGGGCTATTACTTCTTCCAGCACCTGGGTCTGGATCGCGACATGCGCGACCAGTATCGCGGCCATGAATGGTTCGAATACACGGCGCAGTTCTGTCACCTGTACGATCAGAACAGCTTCGATCCGGCCTATGAGTCCATGCCGCTTTCGGCCTTTGAGCCCATGATCCGCCGGGTTGTCGCCCAACCCAAGCGGTCGATCTACCGCAAGAAAGCCTAAACCTCAGCCAGACGCCTGGCCGCCTCATCCCGCAATTGGCGCTTCAGGATCTTGCCTGAGGCGATGCGCGGCAGGGGGTCTGGCGAGACATGGATGTATTTGGGCACTTCAAACCGAGCCAGATGAGCGCCGAGGAAGTCTCGAACCTCATCTGGATCTAGCCCGGCATCCCCATAGACCGTCGCCCCGACCTCTTCGCCCAGGCGATCATCCGGCACCGCATAGACCGCGGCTTCATGGATCTTCGGGTGCAGGACCAGGGCGGCCTCTACCGTGCCGCAGCCGATGTTTTCGCCGCCCCGGATGATCAGGTCCTTGATCCGGTCAACAATGAACAGAAACCCTTCGTCATCCAGATAGGCCACATCGCCGGTCCTGAACCAGCCGTCTTCAAAGGTGGTTGAGCTCAGATCGTCCCGGTTCCAGTAGCCCCGGAAGACGCTGGCCCCACGAACCAGAAGCTCGCCCCGCGCACCAGCCGGAAGGGCGTGGCCGTCGTCGTCCACCACCTTGAGCTCAAGAACCGCAGAGCACCGGCCCGAACTGGCCGGGCGGTTCAGATAGTCCTCGCCGCCAATGCCGGTGCCGATGGCATTGGTCTCGGTCATGCCCCAGCCGGTATTGGGCATGGCCTTGGTGAAGGCCGCGATCTGGCGCACCTGATCGGGGGCCCGGGGGGCCCCGCCGCCGCCCAGGGCGACCAGGCTGGACAGGTCGC
>CAIYSH010000126.1 GCA_903928755.1 uncultured Alphaproteobacteria bacterium
CCAGAGCCGGCAGCTATAGCTCCCGATCCGGCGATAGAAGTTAAACCCTGTCCCGGGGCTGCCTGAGGGAGCGGCAGTCTTCTCTTTCCATCCACGGGCCAGCATGAAGGGGATCAACTCCTTCTTCATCTCGGCGCGGAGGGAGGCGCCGTTCCCGGTGCGTGGTTTTGTGGCGGAGGTTTTCAAGGCCAGTTGCGTCCACTCTGCAGGGGCCTCCTGGTCCGGCCGAAATCCACATATGGCGACTGACAGATCGAGGGGCAGATCAAACATCCAGTCCACCTCATCGGTTCCTTCCGCCTGCACCTGCTTGGTCAGTTGCGCCTGAAGTTCAGAAAGAGGGTCAGGGGGCACGCCCTCAACTTCGACGCCCTCCAGATCCACATCTGGATCGTGAACCACAGACCATGACTGAACGCCGTCTTCATAGCCGTAGAGTTGACTGACCATGACCGTCTCGCTCAATTCGCCGCCCAGGGCAAAGCGCCCGACGGAAACGGATTTGAGGGCCCGGCTGAGGACAAAAGTCCGGTCAGTTGCAACAATGACAAACCACCCGTTCGATAGCTCGCCGCAGGTATAGTCGCCGGTCAGGCAGTCGCTGCAGTCCCCGATCTCCGTAAGCCCAAGGGCAGCCAGAGCCGCATCCCGGTTCTGCCCCTGCAGGGCAATCCAGCTTGCTGATAGACCCATCTCTATTATCTCCTGGACTGGGGCTTGGCCGCGTGTAGCGTCTGATCCGGGCCACGATGAGTGCTGCCGATCTGGGCCATGTGCAGACCAAGTGCAGCGCCGATATCTTGCGGCAGGAAGTGGTCGACGCGATAGTTTTCGACACCGCCTGCAAAGGCTCCGCGCTGCCCCTTGCTCAGTCGCGCCGTCGGGCCAAACTTGGCCTCGACCACATTGACCACGTTCCCGGCCTGGTCGGCGCTGATGTGATCAGGGATTGTCCGGCCCCCAGGATAGGTAAGCATAGTCCTCGCGCCCTCTCCGGACTCAATCTGCTGTCCGCGAGCCTTGCTGCGGAGCATTGAAAGCTCCTCACCAAGGATACCTTTCGCCTTACTGGGCAATGAATTCGCTGACCTTCGCCCCACATATCCGCCCAGAGCGCCAAGGGTTCCGCCGACCAGCGCCGCCTCCCGGGCGCGGTCCATGGATTGGGGCGTCAGCCTTCGGTTGAAGGCGTCCTGTGCCAGTGACGTCACGCCACCATCGATCGCACCGGACCGGCTGCCCATACCTGATCTTGCCGCCAGCGCTCCCGTCGTTCCGCCAATTGCGGCTCCTGCATAGTCGCCCAGGGAGCCCAGTTTGCGGCTTTGCAGGTCCGAAAACGCCTGACCTCCGACTCCGCTCGCCCCGCCGGCCGCGCCAATCACGGCCAGCTCCCGCGTGATCAACGGTGCAGCCTCAGTCATCCTGGCACCCGCTGCGATCAGACCTTCAGCCGGGCCCAGGGCCAGGATCTGGGCGCCGGTTCCTGCAATCTGCCCGGCGGTCCGCGCTGTTCTGAAATGCTGCTCGTCATAGCGGTCCCGCGCCCGCTCTGAGGCTTCCCGTTCGTGATAGGCGCGGACGAGATCCTTGCCCTGAATGGCGTCGCCAATGGCGCTCCCGCCCGCCCAGACCTTGTCGCCCAGGCCGAAGGTGAAGGCGTCCTGCGCGCCCCGCGCGCCAGCCAGTGCCTGGTCCAGCACCGCCTGGCCATCAAGCCTGCGTCCGCCCCGCACACCCGGGCGACGCACCGGTCCGTGAACCTGCGCATTGCGCGCCGCCATCCAGTCCCTGATGTCCGGCGCAGCGCGCTGTTGTCTTGCCCGTTCCGCCATGCTTCCCTCTGAACGCGTTACGACGATATCCTCATAGCTCTACCATGAGGCGCATCTATTGTAAAGAACAAACAAAGAACAAACAGGCGTCGATTAGCCTAACCCCCCGTCCTCCCGATCGCCTCCGCCCTCAGCCCCATGAACTGGGCCGCCAGGTCGTGCAGCAGGTAGACCTCCCGCGACCGGGTCCAGGCCTGGCCTGACTGGAGGTCATAGTCGGCGGGCAGGGGAATGTCGGCGGCGACGAAGGCTTCCATGCCGGCGGCCCGGGAGACCTTCACGCAGCGTTTGGCGTGGTCCCGGTGGGCGACGACGGCGACCTTGCCCAGGACTCCGCCCCCCGCCGCAAGGGCCGCGGTCGCTACTCCGTCCGTACTCAGATAGATCACCTGGCCGTCGGGGCTCAGGACCGGCGCGATGGAGACGGCGTCGCTCAGGCCGTGGCGGGTTTGCAGGAAATGGGCCACCTCCCACTGGGCGAAGATCCGCGCCGGTTTTATGGCGTGGAGGTCCGCCACCGCTTGAGCCAGGGCGGCGTTGACCGGTCCCGGCTGATCCAGCCGGTCCATCAGGGGCGCGTCAGGCGGCGGAACGGGGCCCTGCCTTGGCCGGTTGCCGAAAGCATAGGCGATGATGCTGTCCGCCTCGCGCATGGGCAGGGTTGGCGGACGCCAGTTCGCGCCGGCCTCCAGCAGGTGGGCCGCCATCCTGCGCCCCAGGGCTTCATCGCCCAGTTGATCGGCGAGGATGACGGCGAGCTGGTCCTGCAGTGGTCTCACAGGGCGCCTAAAGGGCGAAGGTGAAGCCGCCATTGACCGGATAGACCTGGCCGGTGATCCAGGGCGAGGCGTCCGACGCCAGGAACTGGACCATGTTGGCGATGTCTTCCGGCTGGCCCGGGCGGCGGATGATGTACTTCTCCATCTGACGCTTCAGGCGCTCCTGATCGCCTTCCAGGGTGCGGCGGACCGCCGGGGTGGCGGTCAGGGCGATGGCGATGCAATTGGCGGTGATCTGGTGGCGGCCCAGGGTGCGGGCCACCGAGCGCATGAAGCCCGCCGCGCCTGCCTTGGAGGCGGCGTAGATCTCCATGCTGGCGTCCCCCCACCGTCCGGCGTCGGAAATGATGGTGATGATCCGCCCGGGCGCCTGGCGCTCGATCATGTCGGGAATGACCGCGGCCGTGCAGTTCATCACCCCGTAGAAATTGACGCCGATGAAGCTCTGCCAGACGTCGGGTCCGGTCTCCCAGAAGGGCTTGGCCAGTTCGGGCGAGGGATTGGCGCCTGCATTGCCGGCATTGTTGACCAGGACGCCGATGGGCCCCAGGGCGGCCCGGCCCTGGGCCACCATGTCCTTGACATTGGCCAGGTCGGAAACGTCGGCCTGAATCGCTACGGCCTTGCCCCCGGCGGCGCGGATTTCCTCGGCCACGGCCTCGGCGCGGGTCAGGACATAGTCATTGACCACCACGCCGCCGCTGTTCAGCGCCGCGCCCAGCTGCAGGGCGCTCTGCCGACCAACGCCCTGACCGCCGCCAGTCACCAGGGCCACGCGCCCGGCAAGATCCAGAATGTCCGTCATGTTTCCTCTCCTCAATTGAGCGCCTCTGAAGGGCCTCAGGAAATCAACGCCGGGCGTGAGGAAGATGCAAGGGGTGAAGGACGATCGGCCTCGATCTGGCTCGCTGTCCTTCGGTACCACCTGTCCAGGTTCTCCCCTTTGAGCAGGCGGGTTCGGTTGTTTTCTGCACGTTCACCTCCATTGCGACAGTGAATTGTCATGAATATGCGGGATTGACAAGAACAAAAGAAGAACAACTTGCGCCGACCCCAGGCCAAGCCCGCGGTCAGGACGCCTCCCCCGGCGGTCTGATCCCCAAATGACCGCAGCAAACGGGTCATAGGGATCCCTGTCAGACGACGGGGCTACGGATTTCCGATGTTAGGGCCTGGGGGAGCCTGTAATGGGGAACCTTAAGGATAACGATTATCGTCCGCCCTGCCCACGCATTGTATTTATTGGGAAAACTGGAGCCCCTTGGCGGAGGAGGGGAGCCTGAGGGCGGCCTCTCGTCCGGCCATCACCGTTCGCCTGCGTGTATTCCTCCTTACCTCTGCGCGCCCGCCCTTCTCGCCAAGTCAAAACCACTCCAAGGCGATTTGAGCCTTCATTGTCGCGGTGTGCGAAAGACGTCCGCGCGGCGCGGTCATTGGATTTTCACGTTTTATTGCGCTACTCCGTTTCATGGAAAGAGCGCTGCCTTCGCACCATCTCTCGCGCCCGCCTACATTCCCGGCCGGTTTTCAGCTGATGACGGCGCTGCCGTTTGTTTTGCCCGTCGCGCTGACCGTGATCATCATGCTCACTGTGGGCGAGACTTGGCCGCGCAGTATCGCGCCCGGCTCCGGGCTTATGTTGCCAGGCCTGATCGCTTCTGCGATTTTTTCCACCTTGGCTTGGCGTATTACGGGCGGGGCCTTTGACGATGAGCAAGTAAGAAAATTAGCAGCGATCAGCTGTGCGTTAACAGGTCTCATGGGCTGGCCTATTTGGACAACAGGAATTCTACCCAGCATCAACGGGGCCTTTCTTGGTCAAGAGCGCGTCGAGCCAATGCGCCTCGGAAAACTTGATGTTTCCCGACCGAAGGGAGGCGTAGGCTCGCCCAACTACTCGGCGTGGCTTGAGCCTATAAATCGGGGTGGGGCCATCGATGGCGGAAGATATTACATTTCCAAGGAAGTTTATCTGCGGTTGGAATCCCAGAAGCCGGTCGCAATCAGGGTGGCAAATTCTAGGGGCTTGCTAGGCGCAGTGGTCGTCACGGATTACCGGTAGAGGCACCAAGTCCTAGCCAGCCTGAGTGCGAACGTTCGCTGGCGGTGATCTCTTGCCATCCAACGGGTCAACAGCTTTGAAATTACGAAATTAAAATTACGGTGACACCTCACTTAATTGACTCCCGCGTCCCCACGCCCCAGCCTCCGCCGCTAGGTGCCTGCGTCAGGCTGAGA
>CAIYSH010000127.1 GCA_903928755.1 uncultured Alphaproteobacteria bacterium
CAAAAACCGGCAGTGTGGGATGGTGACGTCTCAATCGGAGGTTTTGATGCGGCGGACGACGGATCCAGGATTTCTCGAAAGTTCTGACCTGGAAAATTGGTATCGCAGGACAATCGGTCAGGTCGAGGCGGAACGGAATGCGGCGCGCGAAAACACCTACCGCGCATTCTTTGAGCGGCAGAGCGATCCCCCGGTGGCAGTTGAAACAGAGGACCCGGACTCGATAAAGCCTGACCCGGGTGAGGGTTGGCGAGAGGCACGGCTGACCGTTCAGCCGGCACAGCCTCTGCCGGCGCCACGCGGAATGCGGATCGGTGTTCCTCCGCCCGAGGGAAGCATTCCTGTCGCAGGTCCCTCCGGCGGCTTTTTCCGCGCCTACAGGCCCGCAGAAAATCCGATGCTTGGACCGGCCTATTTCACTGATCTTCCCAGCCCCCTGAACCTTGTGACGCCCAGGGTCGGAGGCTGGTTCGAGCTTGGCGATGGAAGCCTGGTGCGGGGGGTTGACGAGATTGAGCACCTTTACGCCGAACAGCAAAGGCTGATGCTCGGCGAGGACGAAGTCCCGCCCGATGAACATGTGCGAACGGTGGATCTACTGAAGGATGGCGTCATTCCGCCAGCCGATCAGGTGGCGAGGGGGCAGCGGGAAAAGGATCCTACATGCCACCCCTACGGCGGGTGGGAACGGGATTCCGGATTTGCGAGAAATTCCGATCGGAGCCGACGGTATGAAAGCCAGATCAACCGTGCACCCGGACTTGACTATGTCGTGCGCAACCCCAGTCAATCCCCGGTGAAGTTCGATGGGTGCGCGGTGTGGGACCCCAAGCATCAGTTGCTGGAAGCGAAAGGGCCAGCATATCAGGGATTTTTCCAATGGGCGATGCGAAGGCCGGGCCAGTGGCGCGGTGAAGAGAAGTTGCGAGATCAAGTCAGAAGGCAGTCGGCTGCAGCCCCTGGCAAGCTTATCGAATGGCACGTCGCGGAACCAGGCGCAGTCCTGCCCATCAGCGCCATAGCCGCTCCGTACAGATCCATCCGCGTCCTGCACACTCCAGAAAAGTAGGGCCATCCTTGGAATGAAAAAGGAGATGATGAGATGACCTCAAGCGATCTGCCTCTGATGAAAGATGGCGAGCCATTTCCGTCCACGATGCAGGGACGCTGGTTTGAGGAGAGTGAACCGGCTTTTGAACTTGTCATCCGCGGCCATGAACTCTTCATGCGCGGAGAGCGAGAGGACTATGTAAGGCGGCGCCTGATAACCGAGGGGAATGAAATATGCGGGGTCCAAGTCGCCCGTCCCTTTGATAGATACGACGAGGATGAACTATGCTTATTCTTGTCAGGTGATGAGATGTACGCCTTCAGTGTCCATTCAGTCTCGCTGTTTATAAGAGGCGCCTGAGGACTGGGGGTCTTCTGGAATTGAGGAGACAGTGTACGAAACTCCGGATCCCTTTTTCTTGCAGCACACAGAAAACACACACCCCGAATGACCTATTGACCCATCCCCGCAACTTCCTGCCAGATCAGACCGCCATAACCGCTGTCCGGACTACTCCCCCCCCCCCCAGCTCAACCACCGGGCTGAAGCCGCCATAGATCATCCGCATGCCGTCAAAGGGCATGGGGTTGGTTTCCGGGTCCAGGCGGGGATCCTTGAAGTCCGCCGCCATCATCCTGCCAGGCTTCGACAACCTGTGTCGCGCCCATCTCGATGAACAAGGGGTCCGCCATCGCCGCGTGGTCTATGAACGTCTGTTTGTTGGCGGTCGGCACTGCAATCACGAAACCATCGATATAGGCCATTCCACGTCTACATTCAGGCATGGTGTGCTCATGGGCGTAGGTGCACTCTATCCGCCCCAGCCACCACCGCCATAATGCGACGACGCCATACGCCCGCCGAACCCGCCGCGGGACACCACTGAGGTCCGGGTCTGGACCTTTGGCGGGGTGGACTTGATCGCGTCAGGAGGGTCGATGCCGCGGACGCCGATCTGGGTGCGGCCGGTTCTGTAGTCATTGCCCAGGCGGCCGCCATAGCCCGTGTAATACCCGCCGTCGCGCTGGTCGTGATAGAGGCCGGTGCCCCGGAAGCCGCCATTGAGCATCTGGCCGACCACGAAGCCGGTCAGCAAGGGCGTGAAATAGCTGCCGTTCTGACCGCTGCGAGGGACGCACTGGCCCGCGCCATAGACATCCTCGCAGGTATCGCGGCCGTCATAGCGGGGGGCTGCGGCCTCATGGTCCTTGATCGCCGTGAGGGCGGCCTCGCGGCAGGCGTCGTCGGACATGTCGTTGGCGTCAAAGCAGGCCTGCAGGCTGGGATAGGCGAAGGCCGCCACCTGCTCGCCCTGTTCGACCTGGGCGGGCTTGTCCAGCGACTGGCTGTATTGGGCTGGGTCGCCGGTGTCACAGGCCACCAGGGTGACGCCGGTCCCGCACATCAGGGCGGTCATGGCGATCCTGCGCGACCGCTTGGAGGTTTTGATGGGTGTTGAGGTCATGGCTCAGGCCGTCATGCAGGCGGCGTTGATGATCCCGACCGCGACGGAGATCATCAAAAGGTAGACGGCACTGGCGATTTCTCCACGCTCAATACGGGCGGAGACGTCGGGCAGGGCCAAGCGCCGGACGCCCCAGAAGACCAGGATCTGGATCACCCCGGCCATGGTGGCCCAGGCAGCGAATTCCGGAAGGCTGTGGGTCTGGGAGAGGGCCGAGGCCAGGGGGATCATATAGCCGAGCACGGCACCGCCCAGAGCGACAGCCGCGGCGATATTGCCCTCACGGATCAGCTTGCCCTCATCGTGGGGGGTGACAAATCGGTAGATCGCCATGAAGGCGGCGGCGAAGAGGCCCGCGGTCACAAAGGCCAAGAGGAAGGCGGCGGCTCCGCTTAGAAACCCGGTCATATCAAACATTGCGGCCCTTTCTCAGGCTTCGAATTCGGCGATGTCGAGGGGAATGCCGATCATCACTTCGTGGGTTATGTCGCTGCCTTGCGGCTCCATCTCGAGGGCCAGCAGGAGCTCGCGCCCGTCGCCCGGGAGGGGGCGCGCAAACAGCATGCAGGTCTGGTAGATCCGTCGCGATGTCCGGCTCTCGCGGTCATCATAGACATCTTCCCAGAAACTCACCGGGTCTTGGGGACCGTCCTCGGGGGTGAACCAGAATCGCTCGTATATGTCGAGGCCTTCGGCCGTGAAGCTCGTGGCCTTGAGGCGGTCCAGCCAGACCCGGCGGGCGGCTGGATTGGGCGGCCAGGCGCTGGTCCAGGGCATGAACAGGGTGTGATCCTGCGCCTTGGTCCCCTCGCGATCGGAGGAGACCACCTGAAACATCAAGTCGTCATCGGTATAGAACCGGTGAACAAAGCCGTCGGCCCCCAGATCGATCAGACCCTGGGCCGTGATCTCCAGCACATCGGTGTCGAGGGCAAAGCGGGTCGCGCCGCCAAAACGCCGCCAGGCCAGGGGATCCACGCGCAAGCTGCGCCCAAGGGTGAGGTTGCGCACTACGGGCAAGCTCGGGGCGGCACCCTCGTCCTTCTGACCAAAAAGCCTTCGAAACATTTCTTCTCCGCCGATCCCACCCGGACCGAACCTGGGACACAGAATGGGCCTTGATTGTTGGCTGTCAAGCATACATGTATGCATACCTGAACGATGCCAGAGTCAAACAAACCCTCTTCGGCCCTCGCTGCGGCCCAACGCACCAGAGCCTGGCGCGCGCAAAGGCGCCAGTCTGGCCTGGTCAAGGTCGAGCTGTGGGTTCCCGAGGTCGCCCGCGATGATGTGCAGGCCGCCGTGCGGGCCATCGTCCTGGCCTCCAGCCGCGGCCCGACCCTCATTCGCAATCCTCATCCACCCTCTTCTACGTCTCAAGGAAATCCACATATGGACCAGGTGATCGACACGGACTGGACCGTCAAAAGTCTCGCAGCCGCCTTTGCAGTTTCAGCCCTTCCCAGGGAAGGCGAGATGACAACCCGGGTACTGGAAGGTGCCGAGCCCGTGCTCCTGGTGACCATGCACGAGCACGGCGATCTGCCCATCTATCTCAGCGTGGGTGCCGATCAGATCGTGGTCTCCGCCCTGCTTTGGCCCGTGGACGAGCAGGAAGATCGACACGCCTTCAACGAATTCCTGCTGAAGGCCCAGAAGATCGTGCCCCTGTCCAATTTCGGCATAACCACCGTAGCCGAGAGGGATTATTACGAGCTCTTCGGCGAACTGGCCTGCAAGACCACCTTGCAGACAGTGCTCATCGAACTGCGCATGCTGGCGGAGAACGCGATCCGCGCCGCCAGTGATCTGCGCGACAATTTCAACCGCGCGGCCTGAGCCGACAGGGAGAGACGAAATCATGTCAGTTTGGACCAAACTTTTCGCACTGTTGCGGGGAACCGCCCATGAGGCCGGCGCATCAGTCGTCGACGCCAATGCGCTTCGTATTCTGGACCAGGAAATCCGCGACGCTGATGGCGCGCTCGGCAAGGCCCGCGACGACCTCGCTGCCCTGGTCGCCCGTCGCCGCATCCTGGAAAAGGACCTTCAGAACCTCCGGGATCAGGCGACAAAGTATGAAGGGTCGGCCCGCGCCGCCCTGGCC
>CAIYSH010000128.1 GCA_903928755.1 uncultured Alphaproteobacteria bacterium
GCGTCGGCCGTGTTCGAGGGGGAACGGATGTATGGGGGCGAGATCTTCGAGCTGACGGCGCACACTGAGCGTCTCTTCAAGTCCGCCGAGATCCTCGACTTCCAGATCCCGTTCACGGTGGCCCAGATCGATCAGGCCTGCAAGGACACCTGCGCGAAGAATGGTCTCAGTGATGCCTATCTGCGCCCGATTGCCTGGCGTGGCACGGAAATGATCGGGGTCAGCGCCCAGAACACCAAGATCCACGTGGCCATCGCCGTGTGGGACTGGCCGGACTATTTCAAGCCCGAGGAAAAGGCCAAGGGCATCCGCATGTGCTGGGCCAAGTACAAGCGCCCCTCGCCGGAGACCGAGCCGGTCCACGCCAAGGCGACTGGCCTCTACATGATCTGCACCATCTCCAAGCATGCGGCGGAGAAGGACGGCTATACCGACGCCATGATGCTGGACTATCGGGGCTATGTGGCGGAATCCACCGGCTCCAACGTCTTCTTCGTGAAGGACGGCGCCATCCACACCCCGACCCCCGATTGCTTCCTGAACGGCATTACCCGTCAGTCGGTAATCGAACTGGCCCGCAGCCAGGGCGTGAGCGTGACCGAGCGCCACATCATGCCCGAAGAGCTTGCGACTTTCACAGAATGCTTCGTGGTGGGCACGGCAGCCGAGGTGACCCCGGTCTCGCAGGTGGGCGAATACACCTTCACTCCGGGCGCCCTGTCCCTGGGCCTGATGAATGACTACGCCAGGCTGGTCCGGCGTCAGCTGGTTCCGGCGTAAGGACCCTTTCGGGGTGAGGGCAACCTCACCCCGTTTCGCTTACAGTATGTAGTTCTGCGGGGTCGGATAGGCCTCGTCCTGCAGGGCCTTTACCAGGCCGACGACGCAGCGCAGGCCATACCAGATCGAGCTGAGCGCCAGGGTCAGCTTGGCCAGCATGAGTATGGGAATGCCGATCAGGATGATGCTGAGTATGGCTCCCCAGAAGAACATGGCACCGGCAACCAGCATGACGGCACACCCGATCCAGAAGGTGCGGATCAGGAAGGTGTAGTGCGACAGCGCCCTTGGCGTTGCCGAGCTGCGATGGGCATAGGCGATGATCACCCCGATGATCGCCGTCGCTCCTCCGGAGACGAAGGCCCCCAGAAACAGGGCATAGGTCACCACTGTCATGGTCTTGTCTTCGACGACGGCCGGGATCGGATTGCTGTTGGTCTGGTCGCTCAATGCGGCCTCCTGTGAAATAGTCCTATAGAATGTGGGGACTTTTCACCGGATATCCAGCTTAATTCGGTGTCATATTTGGGGGCTGGAAAAAGCACCTCACAGTCGATTACCTTGATGACATGGCGGGGGATGCGATTGATCTTTCGGATCTGCCGGCATCGAGCCAGGCCAGAGCCATCAAGGCGGAAAGCGAAGGCGCAGGGGAGCACAGCTGGATGTTTTCAAGTTCCGGGACGAACAACCCGCATCCCGATCCCGCAAGGCGAACCCTGGCCGCCGGGCTTCTGGGGCTTGGCCTTTCGCCTGCCCTCGCCGGGGACGGTCCAAAGGTCGTTCAGGGAGAACGGACCTGGAGCGAGTCCGCCATGGTTCTCTATTTTGACCCGGCAGTGAAAAACGGGTTCAGCCTGAGGATTTCCCGGTACCCGGAACGCAATGCGACTTGGGTCTGGTGTCATTTGCTTCTCGACGGAAGCCTGTACGCCTTCACAACCCGAGTGGCGCCGTGTGAGTCCAGTCGCACCGATCCAGATCAGCCAACGGCATTCTATACTGCGCCTGGATTGCGCGTGGGAATCTCCAGACTGGGGACTTCGTCCCATCTCCAGGCCCTGTCCTTTCAGGCCGATGTCCGGGCGCACCAGAACTCAGGCGGACAGGATGGCGATGGCCCCAAAAGGGTGAAACTTGAGGGGATCTTCCGGCCCGGTCCGCTGAAGACCGGATCGCCAAAGGGCCGATTTGAACGGACCGGCCGTATTGAGGCCCGCCTACAGGCGGGCGGCCGCATTGCGGAATTGTCGGGTGTGGGCAAGGCTCACGAGCAAACCCAGACCGAGCCGAGGTTCACGGCGCCTTTCACCTACGCCATGCTCTGGGGTCCTTCGGCCTCCCTGGTGGGCCTGATGTCCCCCGAAAGGCAGTACGGCGATTTCGAATTCGCGGGTCTCGATACGAAGATGACCAGCTTTCAGATTGGTCCATGGGCGCAGTTCCGCAAGTTCGAAGCCTCGCTTGCTGATGGCCGCCAGATCCGGGGCGAGGCCGAAACCGTAAGGCAATTCAAGGTGCCGATTTTCGGCCGTCAGTGGCTCGGGCGCATCGTACGGGCCAAGGTCGAGGGACAGTCCATGGTGGGCATGATCAACGACTGGCGGCCTGAAGATCAGGCTTTCAGATGATCCAAAGTGGAAGGCTCCTGCAATGACTGACCGTCCATTCTCCAAACTTCTTAACCCCCGTCGCCGGGACCTGCTGAAGGCTGGCCTCGCCTCGCCAATTTGGGCGATGTCGGTCGCAGGGGCTGCAACCGCCGCCAGCCTTGGCGCCTTCCAGACCGAAGTCGTGGACCTGGATCTTGCCGACCGCATCCGCAGCAGGATCGTGAAGACACGCTGCTACATTCCTGTCGGCGCTGGCAGGCGCCCGGTCATAATTTTCAGCCACGGCTTTGGCGGTTCATCCGAAGCCTTTCCCAACACCTGTCGCGCCTGGGCCAGCCAGGGCCATGTGGTGCTGGTCCCGACCCACTCCGACTCCATCACCGCTCAGGATGCGGACTCGGGCCAGCGCCGTCGTATGATCATCCAGAGCGTCATCGCGGCCCGACGCAGCGCCGCGGAAGGTCGGCAGCGGCAATTCAGAAGGTCGAATGCAGAGGCAGTCGACCGCGGAGCCGCCCTCACAGATATGCTGGAGGACCCCAAGTATCTGTCCAGTCGGCTGGAGGATGTCGCCTTTCTCAAGACCGCGCTCACCGATGCCAGGCTTGGTCTGGACGCAAGAGTTCTGGCTGCGGCGGATCCGTCGAGGATGGGCATGGCGGGGCATTCCTATGGTGCCTACACCACCCTGGTCATCGGCGGCGCTGAGTTGTCGCCGCCGTCTCTGGCGCCTGTCCCGAAGGGGTTCCTCGGGCATCTGGCGATCAGCGGTCAGGGGCCGGGGCGGATGGCCCTGACAGAGTCCAGCTTCAGGTCCATGACCGGGCCGCTCTTCGCAGCCACAGGTACGGAAGACTTCGGCGCCGCCGAAGAGACCCCGCCCTGGAGATTGACGGCCTTCCACAAGAGCCCGCCCGGCCACAAATATGCAGCGGTGCTCAAGGGCTTCCGGCACATGGACTTTGACCCATCGCCGACCGATCCGGAGCATGGCGCCCAGGGCGAAGCCTTCAGGGCGCTTCAGATGGCGTTCTGGAAGGCGACGCTGCGTGGTGACAGTTCGGGCTTTGCACGACTCAACCAGGCGGCAAGAGGTTCCCGGGTCACCGACCCCGTCTGGTTCAGGTCACGCTAGCGCTGACGGCGCCTAGCCCCGAACAACCGTAATCTCCACCCCCGCCGACTGGGCGTGAGGTGCCAGGGCCATGGGCTTTTCCACCCGGACCCGGGCGCGCAGGACCTTGGGGTCTGACAGGCAGGCGCGGGCCAGGCGTTCGGCGAAGGTTTCGACGAGGCCGATATGGCCCTCGGCCAATATGGCCTGGGCGGCCTGGCCGACCATTTCATAGTTCACCGTGTCGGCCAGCCGGTTGAAGGCAGCCGTGGCCACATCGAGCTCGGCGTCGATGATCAGCGGCTGGGCCCGGCCCTTTTCATGGGCGTAGACGCCTATATGGGCATCGACCTTGAGGCCTGTGACGAAGATCTTGGTCATGACGATCCGGCCGGGATCAGCGGCATCGGTTTCGGTATTTGCTGCGGTATCCGGGATCAGGGCCATGGGGTCCTCAAGTCAGGTGCTGGCCAGCATCGACAATGATCATCTGTCCGGTGACCGAGGGCGCGTCAATCAGATAGGCCATGGCCTGGGCGATCTCTTCTGGCGACGCCGCCCTTTTGAGCAGGGTGGCGGCGGCTTCATCGTCAAAGTCCTGCTCGGTCTGGTGGATCGAGCGCAGGACCGGGCCGGGGCCGACGGCGTTGACCCGGATACGCGGTGCCAGCTCTTTGGCCAGCATGCGGGTGGCGTCCCACAGGGCGCTCTTGGACAGGGCATAGCTGAAGAAGGCCGGATTCGGATTCATCACCCTCTGGTCCAGCAGGTTGAGGATCATGCCGTGCCGGTCCGCAGGCAGGTGGCGGACGAAGGCCTGGGCCAGGACCAGGGGTGCGCGCAGATTGGTCTCCATGTGGAGATCCCAGGAAGCGCGGTTCATGTCGGAAAAAGTCTCGTCCTCGAAGACCGAGGCCGAATTCACCAGCAGGGTGACGGGCCCCAGCCCGGCTTGCGCCAGCCCTACCATAGGACCGGTTTCTGCTTCATGGCTCAGATCTGCAGTCAGCAGGATCGCCCGGCGTCCCAGGCCCTGCACTTCGGCGACGGCGGCGTGGGCATCATCATCAGCGCGGCGGCAGTGGATCGCCACATCAAAGCCCAGGCCGGCGCAGGCCCGGACAAGGGCCCGCCCTATGCGGCGGGTTCCGCCGGTGACCAGGGCCGCCCCGCGGCTGTTCATGGGCTTTGGCCTAGTCGAGGCGACCAAAGTCCTTCCAGTTCAGGGCCAGCATGACGATGAAGAACGGAATGATGATACCGAGCGGGCTCATGAGCGCCTCATAGGAAATGGGTTCGTCCCCGGCTTTAGCGGGGTCGGCCGCGTCGGGCAAGGAGTCACGGCCGCTTGCGCCCTACAGTTGGCCAAGGCAGTGTCTGTAAAAGACCGGAGGAGACGACCATGCCGCTGACACCCATCCCCGCTGAGGCCTTCACCCGGATCGCGGTCGGCATCGACCGCCCCGAGGATGTCGTCGTTTCCAGGGATGGCCGTGTCTTTGCCAGCGACCACCAGTGTGCTGTGGCCGAAATCTTCGCCGACGGGTCCTTCAAGCGGATGGGCCCCAGGGGCGGGGCCCCCAACGGCATCAATATGGACCCCCAGGGCCGTATCCTCATCGCCAATTTCGGAATCTATGACCGGGAGGAGGGGCCGCTTCAGAGGTTTGATCCCGCCACCGGCAAGCATGAGACCCTGTTGGCAGAGGTGCAGGGCAAGCGGCTGACCAGCGCCAACTATCCGGTCATGGACCGGGACGGGAACATCTGGTGCGCCAATTCCACCCATGCCGAGACCTGGCCCCAGGCCCTGGACGGCCGGACCGACGGCTTCATCTTCGTCCTTCGCCCTGACGGCTCGAGCAGCATTGTCGCCGAGGGACTGAAATTTCCCAATGGCATGGCGCTCAGCGCCGACCACAGGACCCTCTATTGCGCCCAGACCTCCGGTGCGGACGTCATGGCCTTTGACATCCAGTCCGGCGGCCAGCTTGGTCCTGGCCGGCGCTATGGCCCTCAGTTGGGGGCCCTTCAGGAAGCTGGCGCGCCGCCGGCCGATCCGCACAGCCTGGGCTATACCGACGGGGTAGGCATGGATGCTGAAGGCAATCTCTGGGTCTGTCTGCCCGCCGCCGACAAGGTGGTCGCCATTACGCCCCGCCTGGAGGTCGTGACCGTGATCCATGATCTGGGCGGTGAAATGGTGAATCACCCGACCAATGTTACCTGGGGCGGACCGGACCTGAAGGACCTGTATATCGGCTCGATCCGGGCGGGATATGTGCTGAAGGGCCGGAGCCCGGTGGCTGGTCTGCCCCTGATCCATCAGTCCTGAACGGGCAATTTAACGCCTCGGAAGCTTCAATTCAGAAAAACGGCTTTCACAGTGATCAGCGATCACTAAAATAGGAAACGAAGCCCGGCGGGGTCCGTCCCGTCGGAGCAGATTACCGACATCGATCCGGGAGGACGCAATGCGCGAGTACCTGAAGTTCTATATTGACGGCCAGTGGGTCGAGCCGACCGAGTTGAAGACGCTGGACGTCATCAACCCGGCCACGGAAGCGGTCTGCGGCAAGATCGCCCTGGGCGGCGCTGCGGATGTGGACAAGGCCGTCATGGCCGCCCGCAGGGCCTTCGCCTCCTGGTCACAGACCAGCCGTGAAGAGCGCCTGGATGTCCTGAACCGCATTCTGGCCGAGTATCAGAAGCGTTTTGGCGACCTGGCCACTGCCGTCACCGAAGAAATGGGCGCTCCCGCCTCCCTGGCCCAGCGGGCCCAGGTTCCGATCGGCATGGGCCATTTGGGCACCGCCGTCGCCGTTCTGAAGGACTTCAAGTTCGAAGAAGATCGGGGACCGACCCGTATCGTCAAGGAACCGATCGGCGTCTGCAGCTTCATCACCCCCTGGAACTGGCCTCTGAACCAGATCGTCTGCAAGGTGGCCCCGGCCATCGCCACGGGCTGCACCATGGTGCTGAAGCCTTCGGAAGTTGCCCCCTTCTCGGGCCAGATCTTCGCTGAAATCATGCATGCCGCTGGCGTTCCGGCTGGCGTCTTCAACATGGTGCATGGCGATGGCATCGGCGTGGGCGTGCCCATGTCCAGCCATCCGGAAGTGGACATGGTCTCCTTCACCGGCTCCACCCGCGCTGGCATCGAAGTGGCCAAGAACGCCGCACCGACCGTCAAGCGCGTCGCCCAGGAACTGGGCGGCAAGAGCCCGAACATCGTCCTCGACGACAGCGCCTTCGCCAAGGGCGTTGCCCGCGGCGTGGCCACCATGATGACCAACTCCGGTCAGTCCTGCAACGCCCCGACCCGCATGCTGGTGCCGTCCACCCGCATGGACGAAGCCATTGCCGTGGCTCGCGAAACCGCGGCGACGGTGACCGTTGGCGACCCCAATGGCAACTCGCAGCTTGGCCCGGTGGTTTCGGAAGTCCAGTTCAACAAGATCCAGAAGCTGATCCAGGCTGGCATTGACGAGGGCGCAACCCTGGTCGCCGGCGGCGTCGGTCGTCCGGAAGGCCTGGACAAGGGCTATTACGTAAAGCCCACCGTCTTCGCCAATGTCACCAACGACATGACCATCGCCAAGGAAGAGATCTTCGGCCCGGTCATCTCGATCCTCGGCTACGAAACCCTGGATCAGGCCATCGAGATCGGCAATGACACGGAATATGGCCTGGCGGCCTATGTCCAGGCTGAAGACCTCGCCAAGGCTCGCGAAGTGGCGTCAAAGCTGCGCGCTGGCCAGGTGTCGATCAACGGCGGTGGCGGCGACATGATGGCCCCCTTCGGCGGTTACAAGATGAGCGGCAACGGCCGTGAGTGGGGCGATTTCGGCTTCCACGAATTCCTCGAAACCAAGGCCATCCTGGGCTACGCGCCCAAGGAAGCCGCCGAGTAAGACGCAGATTACCCCTCTCCGGCAACGGAGAGGGGCGATCCCTCCGCAAGAGGGGGACGGAACGGGAGCGCTGATGGACATCCAATGCGTCGCCGATGTGGCCCGGGTTCATGCCCGGCAGCGGCCTGACTCCCAGGCCCTCTGGTTTGAGGGCGAGGCCGTAAGCTACGGCCAGCTCGACGCCCTTTCCTCGCAATGTGCCCAGGCCCTGATGGCGGCGGGCGTCCAGCCCGGCGACCGGATCGGCGTGCTGGCCAAGGGCAATGCTGATTTTTTCATTCTGTGGCTGGGTTGCGTGAAGGCGGGTGCCTGCCTGACACCGGTCAACTGGCGGTTGGCTGCCCCTGAGGTGGCCTTCATCCTGGGCGATGCCGGATGCCGGCTGGCGGTAATCGGCGGCGATTATGCGGGGTTGGTCTCGAATCTGGACCTACCCTCCCTGGCAACCCGCATCCAGTTTGAACCTGGCCATGCAGAGTGGCCTGGCTTCCGCCAATGGATATCCGCCCATCCTGTCGTCGACCCCATGCGGGACGTGGCACCGGACGATGACGTCATCCAGCTCTACACCTCCGGCACGACGGGCCTGCCCAAGGGCGTTCAGTTGACTGAGAAGAACTATGCCGCCTGCTTTGATGGCGCGGTGAAGGCCTGGGCCAGTTTCGAGCCGGAAGACGGGGTTCTGGTGGCCATGCCGCTGTTCCACGTGGCCGGGGCCAATCTGGGCATGCTGGGCCTGCTGCAGGGTGCCCGGGTGGTGGTCATGCGCGAGGTCGATATCGGCCAGATGCTGCGGCAGATCGAAGACCACAAGATCGTTCACGCCTTCATGGCGCCGGCCATTATCAACATGCTGTTGCAGCACCCCGACCAGGCGAAGGCCGACCTCTCCAGTCTGACCCATGTCTATTACGGCGCCTCGCCGATCTCCGAAGAGGTCCTGACCCGGGCCCAGGCGCGGTTGGGGTCCCGCTTCATGCAGCTCTATGGCCTGACCGAGACCATTGGCGGTGGAACCTTTCTGCCGCCTGAGGCCCATGATCCGGCCCTGGGCAAGCTGCGGGCCTGTGGCGTGCCAAGCCCGGGCTACGAGATCCGGGTCATGGTCGAGGGCAGGGTTGCCGAAGTGGGCGAGGTCGGCGAGATCGAAATCCGCTCCGCCGGAATCATGAAGGGCTACTGGAACCGCCCAGACGCCACCGCCGAGGCC
>CAIYSH010000129.1 GCA_903928755.1 uncultured Alphaproteobacteria bacterium
CGCCAGGGCCAGGCCCACGCGCTTGCCCCGCAGGATCAGTTGCAGGCGGGCGCGGTCACGATAGGAATAGACCCGGTTCATGCCGTCCCGGGCCGGCGTCAACAGCCCCTTGTCTTCATAGAAACGCAGGGCGCGGGGCGTGCATTTGAATTCCTGGCACAGCTGCCGGATGGTGAAGGTGCGTGCTGGACGGCGCAGATCACTGGGCACAGGAACTTCCTCCCCGAAGGTCTTTTTACCTTCCGGAAGCGTAAACCTGCCTTCCGTGCGCGTCAATATGATCGTTGATCACCTAGCCTGGCCTGCCCTCGGTCAACAGGCTGCCGGAAAGGGCGCGCTCGATCAGATCGACCGTGCGGTCCAGGCCGAATATGGCAGCGAAGGAGCCGAAGCGCGGGCCCTGACTTTGCCCCAGAAGCACCTCGTAGAGCGCCGTGAACCACAGGCGCAGGGGCTCGAAACCCGCAGCCTTGCCGGCCTCGTAGACCTCGGCCTGGATCAATTCGGCATCCTGGCAGCCAGCGGGCAGGGCCCGGAATCGCGCCACCAGATCCTCGATGGCTGCCCGCTCCATGGCATCGGGTGCCCGGAACCGCTTGTTCGGCTTTACGAAGTCCTCGTAGTAGTGGATCGCATAGTCGGCCAGCCGGTCCAGCAGGGGCTGGGTTTCTGCGGTCGCGCCCGGAATATAGGTCCGGATGAAGCCCCAGAGGATGTCCTTGGTCGAGGCATCAGCGGCTGACACCAGGTTCAGCAGCAGTGAAAATGACACCGGCGAACCGGCTTCAGGTGGCGCGCCCCGGTGGACGTGCCATGCCGGATTGTCGATGGCCGGGGCGCCTGAAGTCTCGACCCGGGACCGGTTGAAGGCATCCAGCTGCTGCAGATATTCGTCCGTCGCCTTGGGAATGACGTCGAAATACAACCGCTTGGCCGATTTGGGCGATTGATACATGTAGTAGGCGAGGCTCTCCGGTGCGCCATAGCGCAGCCACTCCTCCATGGTCAGGCCATTACCCTTGGTCTTGGAAATCTTCTGATTGTTCTCGTCCATGAAGAGTTCGTAGTGGAACCCCGCCGGGGACGTTCCGCCCAGCACCTTGCAGACCTGATTGGACAGCCGGACGCTGTCGATCAGATCCTTGCCGCTCATTTCATAGTCGACCTCCAGGGCCGTCCATCTCAGGGCCCAGTCAGGGCGCCATTGCAGCTTTACGTGACCCCCCGTTACGGGCACCTCGGCCAGGGACCCGTCCTCATCGCGGAAGGTAATGGTCCCCCGGTCCACATGGCGCTCCAGGGTCGGCACATAGAGCACCCGGCCGGTGGTCGGGCTGATCGGAATGAAGGGTGAATAGGTCGCCCGGCGTTCCTCCCCAAGGGAGGGCAGCATGATCTTCTGAATGCCGTCAAAGCGCGCAAGGGCGGTGAGCAGTGTCTCGTCGAAGACCCCGCTCCGATAGCAGTCGGTCGAGGAGGCGAACTCATAGTCAAAGCCGAAGGCATCAAGGAAGGCCCGCAGCCTGGCATTATTGTGCGCTCCGAAACTGTCATGGGTTTCATGGGGATCGCGGACCACCGTCAGGGGCTTGTCCAGGTCTTCGGCCAGACGGTCGGAGTTGGGCAGACCGGGCGGGATCTTGCGCAGGCCGTCCATATCGTCGCTGAAGGCAATCAACCGGGTCGCAATCGCGTCGTCGGTCAGGCCCCGGAAGGCCATGCGCACCATGGTGGTCCGTGCAACCTCACCGAATGTGCCCAGATGCGGCAGACCTGAAGGGCCATACCCGGTCTCAAACACCACCGGCCTTTGCAGGGCTTCAAACGCCCTGACGGCTTCGTCGGCCTTGCCCTCGAGAATCAGGGAGGCGGCCAGATCCCGCTCGCTGTCGGACAGGCGCAGGCGCAGGATCCGGTCGAGCAGGAGTCGGGCCTGTTCGAAAGGCCAGCTCTTGGCGTTACGGGCGGAATGGGAGAGACCTTGCAGTGACATGGACCGCGCGTTAGCCCTCAATGACGATGGCCTCAAGCAGACATTTCAGCGGCGGCGCATCAAAGACGTCACATCAGGGTCCTAGGGAGAGCAAAACGTCATGAGGAATGAAGCCATGGACGCACGCAAGCCGGCCCTTGTTCTTGCCCTTCTCCTGTCCATGGCGGCCTGCGGAAAGCCGCCCAAGGAAGCTGAATCCACGGACACGGTGCGCTTTTCCATCATGTCTACCGAGAACGCCCAGGCGGCACAGAAATCCTGGGCCCCCTTCCTGGCAGACATGGAAAAGGCCACGGGCCTGAAGGTCCAGCCCTTCTTCGGGTCCAATTACACCGCCCTGATCGAGGCCATGCGGTTCAAGCAGACCGAAATGGGCTGGTTCACCAACCAGTCCGGCCTGGAGGCCGTGCGTCGGTCCGGCGGCGAGGTCTTTGCCCGCACCACCAAGCCCAGCGGTCCGGACGGTTATCAATCCGTGGTTATCGTGAAGAAGGGCAGCGGCCTGACCCTTGAAAAAATCATGACCTGCGACAGGACCTTGAACTTCGCCATGGGGGACGCGAAATCAACGTCCGGCACCCTCGCCCCCATGACCTATCTGTTCGCGCCGAAGAATGTGACGCCCACCACCTGCTTCAAGACGGTCAAGAGCGCCAACCACGAAGCCAACCTGTTCGCCGTCGCCATGGGTCAGGTGGATGCGGCGACAAACAATACCCAGTCCATTGTCCGGCTCTCCACCAAGACGGAACCGGCCGCCCGGCAGGCCCTGGCCAATATTGAAGTGGTCTGGACGTCTCCGACCATTCCGGAAGACCCCATGATCTGGCGCAGGGATGTTCCCGAAGCCGTAAAGGCCAAGGTCCGCGCCTTCATTTTCGCCTATGGGGTCGGCACCTCTCCGGAAGCGGCACGCCAGCGGGAAATCCTCAAGGGCATAGAAACCGGCCCCTTCAAGGTCGCCGACAACACCCACCTGCTTCCCGTCCGGGAAATGGAAGCGACCGAAGCCCTGATCCAGGCCCGCAACGGGAAGGATGCCGCCGCCATTGCCGGAGCCCAGGTGGCCCTGGATGGCATCCACGCCGAAGAAAAGGCCCTAGCTCTCAGGCCCTAGCAGGAAGTGCCCGCGCATGGCGGCGATGGGCTGGGACGGAGATTCCTGCCAGGCCTCGACCTGGATATTGGCTATGCGCCGGCCAACCTTCTTCAGGACTGCGCGGACATGTGTGGTCAGGGGACGACCCGGCCGCAGATACTCGATCGTGACATCGATGGTCTGATGGGGGCCCTGACGGGGATGGGCCAGGGTGAGTTGCGCCAGGGCAGACAGCTCCATTACGGCACCGATCACGCCGCCATGCAGGGCAGGCAGGGCAGTGTTGCCGATCAGGTGTGGCGAGAAGGGCAGGATCAGCACAGGGTCATCGCCGACCAGACCTGGCTTCAACCCCAGAAACTGCGCATAGGGCCTGGCATCCAGAAAGGCCTTCAGGCGATCGGTCACGATACCGGCCTCACCGACTGTGGACCATTGAGCACAAAGGCGGCCTGGACCGTGGCTATGGGGTCCTCGGGATCAGAGTCCCAGGCTGTCGCCCTGACAAAGGCCAGGGTCTCCGTGGATTTGTAGCAATGGGCTTCGACCACCACGCCCGCACCGGGCGCCGCAGCCCGCATGAAATCTATCCGCAGGTCCAGGGTGGCTGTGGGAAAGCGATCTTCCTCAACCGCGGCGACGGCCATGCCGCTGCAGTGATCCATCAGGGTGGTTACAACCCCCGATGCCAGGGCCTGGGAGACGGGGTCTTCAACCAGGTCCTCCCGCCAGGGTATCCGCATGGAGGCCCGCCCCACCCCCATGGAGACGGTCTCGAAACCCAGGGCCACGGCCTGAGGCGTCGAGGTGGCCATTCTGGCGGCCACGGCATTGTCTGGGATTGTCTCGTTCATGGGGACAGGATGGGGCCCTGCAGGCCCCCCGGTCAATCATCACCCGAGGTAAGCTTGGGCAGTTCAGGACCGAGGAACTCCAGCAGGTTTCCGCCCTCAAAACGCAGGGACCGGACCCCTGCCCGACGTCCAGCCTCAAGGTCACCGTCCTTGTCGCCCACCATAAGGGAGCGGGCGACATCCACTGGCCACTCCGCCATGGCCCGGAGCAGCATGCCCGGATTGGGCTTCCGGTCCGGGGGATCGGGGTGACGATACCTTGGTTCAGCAGCATCGGGATGGTGAGGACAGTAATAGAAGGCGTCGACCCGTCCCCCGGCCTCGAGCAGGGCATCAGCCATCATTTCATGCAGGCGCAGGACGTCGGCTTCGCTGTAATAGCCCCGCCCGACCCCGGACTGATTGGTCACGACAAAGACCAGCCAACCCGCGCGATTGAACGCGACGATCGCCGCTTTGGCCCCGGGGATCCAGCTGAAATCTGCCCAGCGGTGGACATAGCCCCTGTCCTCATTGAGGACACCGTCCCGATCCAGAAAAAGAGCCGGGCGACGGACAGGCGGTGGCGATGCAGCGGAGGTCACGGCGATCAGTCTAGCGGTTTCAGCCCGACCGACCAAGGCTTCGTCTGTCGGGGAACTCGGACTATGCTCAGCGACTCATCCCATCCCGAGAGGCTTCCTTGTCCGATCCTGATTCAGACCCCGTTCTGGCGCTCCGGAACCTCGTAGTGGATTTCGAAACCCACGACGGGTTGGTCAACGCGGTCAAGGGCGTCTCGCTGTCCGTGCATGCGGGTGAAACCCTCGGGGTTGTGGGGGAAAGTGGATCGGGCAAGAGCCAGACCTTCATGGCTGTCATGGGACTGCTCGCCAGGAACGGCCAGGCAACGGGATCGGCAACATTCCTCGGAAAGGAGATCCTGGGTCTCAAGCCGCGGGACCTGAACCGGATCCGCGGCTCCAGAATGACCATGATCTTCCAGGACCCACTGACGGCCCTGACCCCACACATGCGGATTGGCGAGCAGATTGCCGAGCCCCTCCGCCTTCACCTCGGCCTGTCCGGGCACGCAGCCGAAGCCGAAGCCAGAGCCTGGCTGGACCGGGTCCGGATTCCCGATGCCGCCCGTCGCATGTCCCAGTTTCCCCACGAACTGTCCGGGGGCATGCGGCAGAGGGTCATGATTGCGGCGGCGATGTCCTGCTCACCCGCCCTGCTGATCGCCGATGAGCCGACAACGGCGCTGGATGTCACCGTGCAGGCAGAAATCCTCGACCTGATGATGGAGCTGCAGCGGGAAACACAGACAGCCATGGTCCTGATCACCCACGATATGGGCGTGGTTGCCCGCATGGCAGATCGCGTTTGCGTCATGAAGGATGGGGCCTATGTTGAAGAAGGTGCTGCGGAAACCCTGTTTGCCTCCCCCCGCGGGGACTATACGCGGACCCTGCTCAGCGCCATCCCGCGGCTGGATCGCCAGGACAGGGGCGGGCGACCTGTGCCCGCCTCCGTGCCGGAGGACGCGCCGGTCGTCGTAGCAGGTCAGGACATCCGGGTCTGGTTTCCCATGAAGGGTCGCGGCCTTGGCGCCCCGGCCGAAATGCTGCGCGCCGTGGACGGCGTCAGCTTCCAGGTGCGACAGGGCGAAACCCTCGGGATCGTGGGGGAGAGCGGGTGTGGCAAGTCCACGCTTTCCAGGGCGATTCTCAATCTCCTGCCGGTTACCGGTGGCGCCGTCACCATTCTTGGCCGGGACATAACCCATGCAGACCGGGAGACGCTGCGACAGACGCGACGGGACCTGCAGATCGTCTTCCAGGAC
>CAIYSH010000130.1 GCA_903928755.1 uncultured Alphaproteobacteria bacterium
ACCACGAAGAAGAAAATGGTCATCAGGCCATCCTTGACCCAATTCAGGACCGACTCCGTCTCGCGGAAATCACCGACCTGCAGGGTAAAGGTCTGGGCGATGAAACCTTGATACCAACCCGACCAGGGTGAGTTCGCCAGGAGGATTGCCAGCAGGGCCACAAGGCCGAGAATGACTCCCGAAGCCGCTTCGGTTTTGAGGAAACTCAGAGTGATGCGTCGGGCCATGGCGGGAAATTACCATGCAGCCTGTAATCGTAACATGACAAATCGGCGGCTTGCGGGGTGCTGGAAGGCGGTGCATCTGAGGGACATGCCCGTATCTTCCACCTATCGCCCCGATCCCCGACTGCCACGACTGGGGCCAGACTTCGCAGACCCGGTTTCGGCCGCAGACTTTCCCGAAACCCGCCTGCGGTTCCGCAACCAGAGGGCGGCTGCAAGTGTCGGGCTTGCCACCCTGGACGATGAAGAATGGTGCGCCCACTTCGGGCGGTTTGCGCCCTTGCCGGGCAATCTGGAGACCCCACTTGCCCAGCGTTACCACGGCCACCAGTTCCGGGTTTATAACCCTGATCTCGGCGATGGCCGCGGCTTTACCTTTGCCCAGATGCGCGAGGCCGGTTCTGACCGCCTTCTGGACCTTGGCACCAAGGGTTCAGGTCCCACGCCATGGTCGCGGCAGGGGGATGGCCGACTGACCCTGAAGGGGGGTGTGCGCGAAGTGCTTGCCACGGCCATGCTTGAAGCCCAGGGCGTCAATACCAGCAAGACCTTGTCCCTGGTCGAGACGGGCGAGGACCTGCAGCGCAATGATGAGCCCAGTCCGACCCGTTCAGCCGTGCTTGTCCGCCTGAGCCACGGGCATATCCGGTTCGGCACCTTCCAGCGGCAGGCCTATCTCCAGAGGCCAGACCAGATCACCCGGCTGGTCGATTATATGATCGAGACCTATTATCCGGCCCTTGAGGCCGCGTCCGATCGTCGGGCCGCGCTGCTGGAGGCGGTGATCCTCCGGACGGCCGGCATGGCGGCGGGGTGGATGGCCGCCGGATTCGTCCATGGCGTGCTGAACACCGACAACATGAACATGACCGGTGAGAGTTTCGATTACGGTCCCTACCGGTTCCTGCCGCGCAATGACCCGAATTTCGTCGCAGCCTATTTCGATCAGAACGGCCTCTACAGCTTCGGGCGGCAGCCGGAGGCAGTTTTCTGGAACCTCCAGCAGCTGGCCGGGTGCCTGGCCCAGGGCGAGGTTGATCAGGATGGGCTGGTGGCGGCGCTGAACAGCTTTGGCGGGGTCTATCGAGATGCCCTGGCTGCCGCCATGCTGAAACGGCTGGGGATCAAGGCCGAAAGCCCGGAGGCTGACGTCGCCCTCGCAGGATCGGCCTTCCGGGCCCTGTCGATTGGCGGCGACGTTCTGAGGTGGGAACCATTCTTCTTCGACTGGTTCTGCGGCGACGCCGGGCGGGCCATGACCAGTCCTCGGCGGCACCTCTATGAGGCCGCGGAATTTGCCGATTTCCGTGCCCTTGTCGGCAACCGGACGGCTGAGCGACCTGAGCGCCTTTCCGCCGCCTATTTTGAGCAGGCCGATCCGCAGGAACTGCTGATCGACGAGATCGAGGCGATCTGGAAGGGCATTTCCGGACATGACGACTGGTCCGCCTTTGAAGGCAAACTGGCAGACCTGGAGATCGCCCGCACGGCCTGGAACCTTTAGGCCTTTGGTCGCGCCGACCACTGAGCCAGGACGACACCGCAAAGGGCGATGGCACCCCCCAAGGCCTGGAAAGGCCCGAAAATCTCGCCGAAAATGCTCCAGCCCAGCAGGGCGGCGACCACCGGTTGGACCAGGACGGTAACAGATGCCGTAGCGGCTGGCAGGCGGCCCAGCGCCCAGGCTATGGAGCCCTGACCCGCCACATGCATCACGCCCAGGCCGATACAGGCAGCCCAGCCGGTCAGGCTTGCCGGGGTAAGGTGTTCGTGAAGGCCCAGGGCAGTCAGAAACAGGATCGGGGCGCCGGTCAGGCTTGACCAGAACATGAGCCGGGTCGCGCCCATGGTTTTACGGGCCGCGCTGACCGCAAGGAAATAGAGGGCATACCAGAAGGCCGTCGCCGTCGACAGGGCATCGCCCAGAACCGGTGACCTGCCGGCAAAACCGGCATCACGGGCCATGGCCATGATCCAGGCCCCCGCAACCGCCAGACCCACCGCCAGCAGAAAGAGGGGCCTGGGCTTCTGTTTCAGGAATATCCACGCAGCAGCAGTGACGACAATCGGCGTCAGGTTGGACAGCACGGTGGCCTTCGCGACCGAGGTAAAGGCAATCCCGTAATGCCAGAAACCCAGGTCAAGGGCGAAGGCGAGGCCCGCCAGCAGGCTGATCGGTGTGAAACCCGCAAAGCGGCCCTCTGACCTTTGCAGAAGTATGGCCAGGAGCGGCAGGGCAAAGGTCAGTCGCCAGAAACCTGCTGCGACGGGGCCGACATCCGAGAGCCGGACGAGGATGGGCCCGACCCCGATGACGCAGGCCCCGATCAACAGGACCAGCAGGGCCCTGCTGCGACCTGACTCTGCAGGCCCTGGCGATGTCTCAGTCAAACCCGAGGTCCTTGCGAAGCGTATTGGGGCTGATGCCCGCAGTCCGGAGGTCCTGCAGGCTCTCGGCGTTGTGGCGTTTTGCCAGACGAACGCCATCTGCGCCATGCAAGAGTGGGTGATGACGATAGACCGGGGTCGGTAAGCCCAGCAGGGCCTGGAGCAGTCGCTGGATGTGGGTCGCCTCGAACAGGTCCTGGCCGCGGATGATGTTGGTCATGCCCTGCAGGGCGTCATCGACTGTGACCGCAAGATGATAGGCGACCCCGACGTCCTTGCGGGCCAGGATGATGTCGCCGGTCCGTGCCGGATCTGCGGCAATCCAGCCATTCTGGCCATCCAGGCCGGCGCCTTCCTCCAGAAATGTCAGGTCGCTGAAACCTCCCAGCCGTGTTCGCGCAGCCTCGATGGAGAGTCGCCAGGCGAAAGGTTCCCCCCTGTCCAGGCGTTGTGCTTCGTCATCGGGTGAAAGGGCACCTCCGCTGAAGGCCTGCACCTGGCCGTGGGGTGCGCTCGCCATTTCCATGGCAACCTCCCTGCGGGTGCGGAAACACCGGTAGGCCAGTCCCTGATCGCAAAGTGTCTGCAAGGCCTTGAGGTAGTCCGCCATATGTTCGGACTGACGTCGGACAGGGTGTTCCCAGCTCAATCCGAGCCAGGCGAGGTCTTCCAGAATGGCCGTTTCAAAGCCGGGCCTGCAGCGTGTCGTATCTATGTCCTCGATACGAAGTATGAATCGGCCCCCTGCAGCCCTGGCTGCCGAGAAGGCGCTCAAGGCCGAAAACCCATGGCCGCGATGCAGCAGGCCCGTCGGGGAGGGGGCAAACCGTGTCGTGAAGACGGACACCTGCCGCGCTATTTCGACGGAGTGTCCGCAAAAACCTGCATGTGCGAAAAAATGCCCCGGAAGAAGGCTTCTTCGCCACCGACCGCTGTCTTCAGGTGAGCAAACTGCTTGAAGGACGCCATCTCGGCCAGACCATGAGCCGCGCACCAGGCTGCCCCCGTCGCCAGTTCCAGGCCGATTTCGTCATCCGGATCGGCCCCGGCCTCGACCAGGGTGTCGCGCACAAGGCAATAGGCACTGTCTTCCTGAAGGTCATCCTTGTCGCGGGAGCCGTCATACATGACCCGGTAGAGACTTGGATTGTCCCGCGCAAAGCAGACATAGGCGACGCCCAGGCGAACCATTCGGTCCGTCAGGGAGACGGCATCTGCACGTACCTTTCTCATGGCCTGGTTCAGCATTTCCCAGCCCTCATAGGCGACAGCGTCCAGCAGTTCGCC
>CAIYSH010000131.1 GCA_903928755.1 uncultured Alphaproteobacteria bacterium
AGCAGCTGGGCCGTACGATTGACCCCGAAGACCGGGCTGCGGCCCGAAGCACTGTCAGACATGGTGAAGCTGAACGGACGGCCATCCTGGCGTTCGGCGAAGACGCTGATCCGGGTTTCATTGTCGCCGAAGAAGTTGTGGCGATAACCGAATTCCGCCTTGAAGCGGTTGCCGATCTCGTAAACCGAGCGGCCCAGCTTGTCATGGTTCGGATCTTCACTGGCAATGACGCCGGAATAGAGCGAGCCTGCCGTGGTGCCGAAGAACATGCCGGCACCGGCGGAGTCTTCCATCTTCTGGTGAGAATAGCCGAGGGCCAGGTCACCACCCCATTCCCAGGACTTCGACGCGCTGACGGCGGCGGTGTAGGACGAACCCTTGCTGGTATTGCCGACAATGATGTCGCGGTTCGAACCCAGGTTCACCGAGGACTTGCCGACCACGGCACCCAGACCGTCGTAACGGATGCGGCCATCAGGCAGGTACTGCTGAACGCCGGAGACGACCAGGGGCTGGGCGCGGTTGTCGAAATAGGTCAGGTCCTGATTGGTCTTGGTGGCCACCAGGTCGGCGGTCAGACGCCAGCCATCCATCACGTGCCATTCACCCGACAGGAAGAGCTTCCAGGTGCTGGGCATCTTGAAGCCCTGCGACAGGGCGATGACTTCACCCAGAGGCGGAATGCTGACCGTGCCGCCCAGGGTGCCCTGCTGCAGCTGCTGGATCAGGGTCGGCATCTGGTAGCCGAAGTTTGCCTGGGTGGTCAGGTTGTCCAGCCCGGCCGAGCCCACGGCGGAGGTGAAGCCGGGTGTGCCCGTGGTTTCGGCAAAACCAGTCGCCGTCCGGTTGATGGTCACCGAGGTCGTGGCATAGCCGGTGTTGTAGAAGGGCGCACCCGTCAGAACGTCCGGGGTGCCGCCGGCAAACAGGCCGAAACCGCCGCTGAACTTGGTGTCAGCCGAAACCTTCCACTCACCCGACAGGCGGGGCATGACCATGACGATCTTGTCGATGGTCTTCTGGTTGGTAAAGCCGTTCCGGGCCGTGAAGTTCGGATTGAGAATGGGCTTATCCGGATAGTCATAGGTATCGATCCGGACACCGGCCGCGACCTTGATGTCGTCGGTGATGTTCATGGTGTCCTGGGCATAGCCCGAATAGGTCCAGTAGGTGGTCTTGAAGGCCGCATCATCCGGCTTGCCGGTGACCGAGTTCTGGTAGGTCAGGCTGCTGGCCTTGCCGGCGGCGAAATCTGCCAGGGAGTCGAAGTAATACAGGCCGCGCGACTGCGGGACGAACAGGTCGAAGGGCTTGGCCTGACGGGCCATGATGCCGCCCTTGAACAGGTGGTTCGTGATCGAATATTCGCCCTGGAACTGGTAGCGGTTTTCCTGCTCGCGCAGGGCGTTGGCGTGACGGAACTGGTCAGGGCCAAAACGCACCGAGCTGAACAGGGAATTACAGCTGGTCAGAACCGCATCAGAGGTCGGCGCGGTGCAGACGGTAACGTCGGCATAGTTCTGGCCGCTGGGCGGCAGCTGCATGTTGTTATAGTCGCGGGTCGTCGCCTTGAAGAAGGTCGTCAGACGATCCGTCCAGTTGGAATGGACTTCCAGGGTGGTGGCTTCGTCGGAGTTGAACTGCTTGTACCAGTGCGAGGACAGTGAGGCCGTTGTGGCACCCAGATCGGTGCGCTGGATCGAGGAGGATTCAGCATAGCGATAGGTCAGGCTCGCACGGTGCTTGTCGCTGATGTTCCAGTCGACCTTGGCTGAATACTTCTTGTCAATCTGAGGCGCAGTCGGCGCGACCGTGCCCAGGGCGAACTTGGATGCATAACCGGTATTGTAGGTATTGACGACGCTGTCGATGGTCGCCTGGGACAGACCGTTGAGGAAGATGTTGGCTGCACCCGAGCCTGCAACGCCATTGGGCGTGGCGTCGACCGTCTCGTAGTTTTCGTAGGAGGCCGCGAAGAACAGGGTGTCCTTGATGATCGGGCCGGA
>CAIYSH010000132.1 GCA_903928755.1 uncultured Alphaproteobacteria bacterium
GACCGCCGGGGGCTATCAAGCTCTCGACGACGACTTGAAGCGTTTGAAGACCATTGAACGGCCTGCCGTGATCGCCGCGATTTCGGAAGCCCGTGCCCATGGCGATCTGTCAGAGAATGCCGAATATCATGCGGCCAAGGAGCGACAGGGCTGGATCGAAGGTCAGATTGCCGACATTGAAGACCGGATGGCACGCGCCCAGGTCATTGATGTGTCCAAGCTCTCAGGCACCCAGGTCAAGTTCGGTGCCACGGTCTCCGTGGTCGACGAAGATACCGAGGACGCCGCCCGCTACCAGATTGTCGGTGAGCATGAAGCTGATGTGAAGGCCGGCAAGGTGTCCATCACCTCGCCGATCGCACGCGCCATGATCGGCAAGGAAACCGGTGATGTGGTGGAAGTGAACACCCCCGGCGGCGTCAAGGCCTACGAAATCCTCAAGGTCGAGTGGGTCTAGCCCCGCTTCGCATCTGGGCGGTATCTGACGGCCGGGCCGGCAATGCCGGTCCGGCCCTTGGTCTGGCTGAGGCCGTGGCGCGGCTTCAGCCGGCAGAGATCACGGTCAGGACCCTGGGCTGGAAGGGGAAAATCGGCCGACTGCCCTGGTTTCTCAACCCCTTCCCCCTGCAGGCACTGAAACCCGGCAGTGGCATTATCCCGCCATGGCCCGATATCTGGATTGCGGCGGGTCGAGCCACCCTGCCGCTCTCGATCCGCATGCGGCGCTGGTCAAAAGGCAGATGCCTCGTGGTCCAGATCCAGGACCCCCGGATGCCAACCTCGCCCTTCGACCTTGTCGTCGCGCCGAAACATGACCGCACATCGGGTGACAACGTCCTGTCGATTACAGGGTCACCGCACCGGGTGACGTCTGAGCGTCTGGACTCCGAATTGGCACGGTTCGCTGCCCGTCTGGCTCCCCTGCCGCACCCACGGCTCGCGGTGCTGATCGGCGGCAAGTCGAAAGCCCATGACCTGTCGCCCCAACGGGCCGCAGCCCTGGCGCGGGACATCGAGGTGGCCATACTGAACTCCGGCGGCTCGATCATGGCGACCTTCTCCAGGCGCACCCCCCCTGAATCACAACGCATACTGACGGCGCGGCTGGGTCATCTGCCCGGAATCATCTGGGATGGTGAGGGCGAAAATCCCTACTTTGCCTACCTGGCAGCAGCCGATGCCATTCTTGTGACGGAAGATTCTGCCAATATGGCCACGGAAGCGGCCGCTACAGGCAAACCGGTCCATGTCGCCGGAATGGACGGTGAAAGCCGGAAGTTCAGGACCTTCCATGACGAACTGGAA
Source organism: uncultured Alphaproteobacteria bacterium (assembly GCA_903928755.1). Lineage (GTDB taxonomy): Bacteria > Pseudomonadota > Alphaproteobacteria > Caulobacterales > Caulobacteraceae > Phenylobacterium. The sequence continues at coordinate 1,306 of CAIYSH010000132.1, forward strand.
CAATTGGGGATAACCCGATCCTTTGATGGCACCCTTTACGACTGGAGCTATCCGCCACTGCTGGAAACGGAGAGGGCCGCATCCGAAGTGCTGCGGCTCCATCAGGGAAGAACAAGCCTGAAGGGGTGACGTTCGCGTCATTTTGCCGCATTCAGTCCCTGTCGCGATTCTGACGATGGATGCTGTCAGCCATAAAGGCTCAGAAACAGTGGAAGGCGACCTGGTCATGAATTTCGAATTCCGCCTTGCCACCCTGGCAGACGTTCCTGAAATACTGCTCCTCGACCCCATGGCCGAGCGGGAGGAGCGTCGATACGACTATGTCAGCCGCTCCATCCAGGGCGATATGGGGCGGACGGTCAATGTCTTGATGCTGGACGGCATGATCGCGGCCTTTTCAGTGGTCGGCGAGTTTTTCGGACATCCCTTCCTGGAATTGATTGCGACGGCTCCCAATCGGCGGCGATTGGGTGTGGCATCCACCCTGCTTTCGCATATTGAAACCGGGATAGACGATGACCGCCTCTTCGTTTCAGCCAGCGAGTCCAACACGATCATGCGGGACCTGCTGATCCAGCGGGGTTACCGCATAACGGGCATGGTCGAAAATCTGGACCCCAACGACGCCGAGATCTTTTTCGTGATCTTCAAGGTGTTCATTGATGCGCAGCTCAGGGCCTGACCCCACATGCCGCAGACCGCCTCACGGTTCCTCTTCGTTATATCCGACAAGGTCACCCGCAGCGCTGATCCCATGCGTCGCAGCATGATCCTGGCCCAGGCCCTGGCCGATTGCGGTGGGGCCTGCACGGTCATAGCGACACCAGGGTCGACACTCCGCCTGGCCACCCTGGCACCAGACATGACCCGGGCTCCGGCTGAAAGTGACTCCGCCGAAGACCTCTGCAGGGTCGCAGGGCAACTGGACTATGATGCCGTGATCATCGACCATGCCGGACTTGGCCTGGAGGCTCATGAAACCCTGGCAGGCAGCAGGCCGGGCGTCATTCTGGACGACCAGGCAGATCGCAGGCTGGGCGGCCGGATTATCGTCAATCCAGGCCTGGAGCAGACCGCCGAGGCCTATACAGACCTTATCGAGGAGAGTGCAGACGTTCTCACAGGGCCAGGCTTCGCGCTCATGGCCAGCGAATATGCGCGGCTGAGAGATGACCGCGTCATGGATGACAGTCCCGTTCGCAGGGTGCTGCTGTCGCTGGATGAGGATACCCCGATCGACCTGTCACTGCGGATGATTGACCAGATCAGGCCTCGGCTGGGAGATGCATGGCTTGAAGTGCTCCTGCCGGAATCCTTCGAAAGCCCGAAAAACCTGAGCCGGATTGCCGCGCGGGATCCCCGCCTGATCCTCCACAGTCATCCCCTGGAACGACCGCGCATTGCGGCCCGTGCCGACATTGCCATATCCATGGTCGGTCCTGGCCTCTGGGAAGCGTGTGCCCTGGGGCTGCCCATCATTGCCATTGCTGTCTCGCCACTGGACCGGGAAACAACCTCCGGCCTGGCCCGGCGGGACGCAGTCCTGGCCCTCGATTTGGCGGACCAGGACTTTGACTCCCGGCTTGATCGGGCTCTGGTGCGCCTTCTCGCGGATCCGGCCCTGAGAAGAAAACTTGGCACGAATGCCGCGCGCCTGACCGATGGAACCGGGGCAGGTCGGATCGCGCACAGGCTGATTGAGCTTTTGTCACGCTGAATCTGGGGTTACGGCATCGCGCGTGACCAGAATCTCTCCTACATGTGAGACATGACGACATCCCCCCGCACAGCCCGCTGCCTGATTATCGGATCCGGCCCCGCTGGATACACCGCCGCAGTCTATGCTGCTCGTGCCCTGCTTAATCCCGTTCTGATCCAGGGGATCCAGCCGGGGGGACAGCTGACCATCACCACGGATGTGGAAAACTATCCCGGCTTTGCCGAGGTGATCCAGGGCCCCTGGCTCATGGAACAGATGCAGGCCCAGGCCGAGCATGTGGGCACTGAGATTATCAGCGACATTGTGCTCAAGGCAGATCTGTCGCAGCGGCCCTTCCGGCTGGAGTGCGACAGCGGTGCCGTCTGGCTGGCCGAGACCCTGATCATCGCTACGGGTGCCCAGGCCAAATGGCTGGGCCTGGACAGCGAACAGAAGTTCCAGGGTTTCGGGGTTTCTGCCTGTGCCACCTGCGACGGCTTCTTCTATCGCGGCAAGAACGTCATCGTTGTCGGCGGGGGCAATACCGCGGTGGAAGAGGCACTCTTTCTGACCAATTTTGCGGCCAAGGTCACAGTCGTCCATCGCAAGGCTGAATTCCGTGCCGAGCGCATCCTTCAGGAGCGGCTGTTTGCCCATCCGAAGGTCGAAGTCATCTGGGACAGTGCCATTGATGAAGTCCTGGGCTCAGCTGATCCCATGAGCGTCACGGGCGTGCGACTGAAGAATGTCCGCAGCGGTGCCGTTCAGGATGTCGCGGCAGACGGTGTTTTCATTGCCATCGGCCATGCGCCGGCTTCGGAACTGTTCAGGGGCCAGCTGGAAATGGATGCCTCGGGCTACCTCAAGGTTCGTCCCGGATCCGCCTCGACGGCGATCAAGGGCGTGTTTGCGGCCGGTGATGTTACGGACGATGTCTATCGGCAGGCCGTTACCGCCGCCGGCATGGGTTGCATGGCGGCCCTGGAAGCCGTCCGCCTGCTGGCGGAAGAAGATCACGAACACAGGGGTGCTGCTCCTGTCACCGCCGTGACACAGGACGCATCATGACCAATCTGATCGTGCGCGGCGGCCGCCCCCTGCGCGGGACCTTGACGCCATCGGCCAACAAGAACGCCGTTCTGCCGATCCTGTGCGCGACCCTGCTGACCGAAGAGACCGTTACCCTGCACCGGGTTCCGGACATCACCGATGTCCGCAAGATTTTGGACTTCTTCAGGAACCTCGGCAGCTCTGTCGCCATGGACTTCGAGAGCGGAACCCTGGTGGTCAAGCATGGCGCAGGGCTAGATCCCAAGGCGGCTCACCTGCCCCTGGGAATGCGATCAACCCTGATGCTGATCCCGGCCCTGCTGCATCGTTTCAACGCCGCCAGCATTGAGGAAGACGCCACAGGCTGCACCCTAGGCGCCCGGGAGATCGATCCGCATATTGAGGTCTTCCAGACCTTTGGCGCCCAGGTGGACCGCGAGCCCGACGCCCTGCACATCGCGACGCCAAAGGGCTTCTCCGCCGCCGACCATTGGCTCGACTATGCCTCGGTGACGACAACAGAAAACTTCATCCTGTGCGCCGCCACGGCCACGGGCCGGTCGCAGCTGACCAACGCCGCCTGCGAGCCGCACGTCCAGGAGTTCTGCACCTTCCTGACCCGCATGGGGGCGAAGATCGAGGGGGTCGGCGGATCGCGCATCGTGGTCACAGGGGTCGAGGCCCTTCACGGCGTCGAGTTCACCTTCGCCGACGACTTCCATGAGATCGCCACCTTCCTGGCCATGGGCGCCATCACAGGTGGCGAGGTGAAGATCAGGAACGGCGCAGTGGACCAGTTCCCGCTGCTGGACCGCACCTTCGCCAAGTTCGGCGTCGAAGTGACCCATCAGGATGGCTATTCCAGCGCCCGTATCGACGGCCGCCTGAAGATCCGCGAGCCCTTCACCACCAACATCCTGACCAAGGTCGAGGCGGCGCCCTGGCCCTATGTGCCAGCAGACCTGCTGCCGATCTTCATCGCCCTTGGCGTCCGCGCCGAAGGCTCAGTCATGTACTGGAACAAGGTCTATGAAGGCGCCCTGGGCTGGACTTCGGAACTGGGCAAGTTCGGTGCCCATGCCGTGCTGTGCGACCCGCACCGCCTGATCATATATGGCGGCAAGCCGCTCATGCCGGCCACGGTCGAAAGCCCCTACATCATCCGCGTCGCCATTGCCCTCTTCATGCTGGCCGCCAGCATTGAGGGGGAGTCCATGATCCTGAACGCTGCGCCCATCCAGCGGGCCCATCCAAAGTTCGTCGAAAACCTGAACGCTCTGGGTGCCGACGTGTCGTGGGTGGCTGGAGATTGACCCGGGAGGCCCAACCAGCAAGGTCATGCCGGACGGGCCGCCCAACCAAACCGCCGGGGAAGTCATGCCCGTAAGTGTCCTCAACCGTCCAGGCCTCCGGATCGCTGCCGTCCGCCACCGGGGGCCACCGCAAGAGATCGGGAAGGCCTTCGATCAGCTCATGGCCTGGGCAGGGCAAAGGGGAATTCTCATGCCCCCGGCTGTCGGCGTTGCTGTCTATCTCAGCGACATGTCCCACGTTCCGCCAGAGGACCAGGAGGCCCTTGCCGGACTGACGGTGGGGCCTGATGTTGAGGGTGATGACATCGTCGAGATTCATCAGGTCCCGGGGGGCAAGCAGGCCGTCCTGCTCTACAAGGGCCCCTACGCCCAGATCGGCAAGGGCTATCAGGAACTGTTCGGCTGGCTGCCGACCAGTGGTGAGCAATCGGCGAATCTGCCCTGCATCGAGATCAACCTGAACGACCCACGCCAGGCAGCCCCCGAGGATTTGCTGACGGAACTCTGTCTTCCCCTGAAATGAGATCGGTCTAGGATGCCGGTATGATCCGCTATGCCGCCGCTTCTGACCATTCCGCCATTCGCACGGTCGTGAGCGCCGCCTTTGATCGCCCCGACGAGGCTGATCTGGTCGAGCGTCTGCGCGCGGACGGCGATGCCATGTTCGAACTGGTGGAGATCGAGGGTGAGATCCTGGTCGGCCACATCCTGTTCAGCCGGATGTGGGCCGAC